>DASUIY010000138.1:0-4991 GCA_036279555.1 Solirubrobacterales bacterium
CAACGTGCGCAAGCTGATGCGCCTGGCGGCCGAGTTCGAGAGCCGCGAGGGCCGCGACCTGCGCGGCCTGCTCGACTTCCTCGCCGCCCGCGCCGAGACCGATGCCGAGGCCCAGGCCGCGACCGCCGCCGAGGGCCACGACGGGGTGCGGATCATGACCGTGCACAACGCCAAGGGCCTCGAGTTCGACGTCGTCGCCGTCCCCGACCTCTCGCGCAGCCTGCTGGCCGGGGCACGACCGCCGCTGCTCACCCTGGGGCGCGAGCAGCCGCCGCGGGTGGGGATGCAGCTGCGCCGCCTCGGCGCCGCCTCGGTCAACCTCTACTCCTACTCCGAGCTCGCCGACGAGGCAAGGGAACGCGACGCGGAGGAGGGGCTGCGACTCTTCCACGTCGCCGCCACCCGCGCCCGCCGGCACCTGATCCTCAGCGGGGTGGTCAGGCCGCAACCGAACGCCGAGACGAAGCCGAGCACCCCCGTGATCGAGCGGATCGTCGCCGGCCTCGGCATCGACCGCGAGAGCGACTCGGCGGTTCCCGTCCCCGCGCCCGAGCCGCGCAGCGGCCTCGAGGCGAGCTTCGAGCCGTCGGAGATCGCTGTCCGCGCAAATCTCCCGTCCCCCGATCGCGCCGCCGAGCTGAGGAGAATCCACGCCGGCGACGCCGTCGAGACGCCGCAGCGGATGGGACCGCCCCCCCTCGTCCAGCGCCGGCCGCCCGCCGTGCCCAACCGTCCCCTCTCCTACTCGGCGATCGCGGCATTCGAGGAGTGCCCGTATCGCTTCTACATGGAGCGCGTCCTCGACCTCGGAGACGGCAGCGATCGCGGCTCCGGCCGCGCAGCGGCAGAGGGGGCGACCGGGCCGGCGAGGGGCGGGCGAGGCGAACGCGCCGCGCAGGGTGCCGCCGTGCACTCGCTGCTGGAGTGGAGCGCCGTCAACGAGTGGCGGGAGCCGCCGGAGGAGATGGCGCGGCGCCACGGGATCGCAGTGGGCCTCGATCCCGAGGCGAGCGAGGCGCTGCTGGGCCCGCTGCGCGCATGGCTCGGCTCCGACCTGCTGGCGAGGCGTGTGCGGGGGCCGGAGGCCGAGGTGCGAGCCGAGGTCCCCCTCCTGCTCTCCGTCGGCGGCACCGTCCTGCGCGGCTCGATCGACCTGCTCGTCGAGCGCCAGGGACATCCTCCGCTGGTGATCGACTACAAGAGCGACAGGCTCGGGGACGCGGGCCCGGCCGAGCACGCAGGCCGCTACGAGACCCAGCGCGACATCTACGCGCTCGCCGTCGCCGAGGCGCGCGACTCGAGCGAGGTCGAGGTCGCCTACGTCTTCCTCGAGCGCCCGGACGAACCGGTCCTGGCAGCGCTGGGGCCCGCCGAGATGGTCGCCGGTCGCGCCCGCCTCGCCGCGGCGATCGAGCGCATAGAGCTCGGCGACTTCCCGCCGGCCGACCCGGACCGCCGCAACTGGGACCTCTGCCGGAACTGTCCGGCATTGGGCCGCACCTGCTCAGGCCCCGAGGCCGCCTGACCGAGCAGGCCAAGGACGCAGGGAGCGAAGCGTGCTCTGCACGTGAGCGACCGAGGACGCCGGCATGCGCTGGTCAGACGGCCTCGGAGAGTTTGCTGGCCAGCTCGTCGAGCTTCAACTCTTTGAGGCCCTCGCCGACCGCGTCCAGCTCGGCGGCGCAGTAGGTGACCAGCTCGCGGCCCTCCTTGCAGAGGTCGAGGGTCTCTCGCAGGCCGGCCTGACCGGAATCGAGGCGGTCGATGATCTGCTCCAGCCTCTCGACTGCGACCTCATAGCTCTCGGGCCTGTCCGTCAATCCCCCTCCTCCTCGATCCTGACGCCGACGCTGCCGTCGGAGAAGCGCAGTCTGACGCGCCCGGCGGCGGTCGCATCGCGGGCGCTGGCGATCGCCGTCCCGTCACCTGCCTCGACCAGGGCATAGCCGCGCTCGAGGGTGCGCTCCGGTTCGTGGGCGCGGAGCGCGACCTCCGCCCGCCGCAACGCCTCGCGGCGCCGCTCCATGTCCGGCCCCGCGGCCCGCCGGCTCGCCCTCTCCAGGACCACGCCCGCAAGGCGGCGCTGGAAGCCGAGGCGCTCGGCGATGCCGCGCTCGGAGGCGGCCCGGATCTCGCGCGTCTTCTGGTTGAGGGCGAGCCGCTCGCGCCGCAGCGCCCTGGCCGGCCCGCGGGCGAGGGCGACGAGATGGGGGGTCCGAGCCGGCACCGCGCCGTCGGCGGCGCGGTGCAGCGCCGCGGCGCTGCGGTCGAGCGCCCTCCGGGCCGTGCCGCAATCGAGCGGGACCGCCGCCTCGGCGGCGTGGGTGGGCGTCGAGCAGGCGACCGCGGCGACGTCGTCGATCAGGGTCGAGTCGCGCTCGTGACCGACCGCGCTGACCACCGGCACGCGCAGCATCGCCACCGTGCGGCAGAGCGTCTCGTCGCAGAAGGCCCAGAGGTCGGCGAGGCTGCCGCCGCCGCGGGTGACGACGATCGCCTCCACCTCGGGCTGCGCCGCGAGGCCCTGGATCGCCGCGGCGATCGCCGGCGCCGCGTGGCGGTCCTGCACCGGGGCGAAGGCCCAGACGACGGTGCCCCGCCAGCCGCGCCGCTCCAGGCCGGCCAGCAGGTCTCGTCGCGCAGCCCCCTTTTCAGCCGTGACCACGCCGATCGCCCTTGGCAGCATCGGCCGGACCAGCTGCTTCTGCAGCTCGAAGAGCCCCTCTGCCTTCAACTGCTTGCGCAGGGCGTCCAGCCGCGCCAGC
Organism: Solirubrobacterales bacterium; assembly: GCA_036279555.1. Classification (GTDB taxonomy): domain Bacteria; phylum Actinomycetota; class Thermoleophilia; order Solirubrobacterales; family 70-9; genus VRUE01. The sequence goes on from DASUIY010000138.1 coordinate 2,766, forward strand.
AGGTCGCCAACGCCTGCGAGGCGAATATGGGTCGCGCGAAAGCTGAAGGACGGCGAGGCCTGGGCGCTGCCGCGGTAGTAGTCCGGACCGCCGGCGATCACGACTTCGGTGCCGTCGCGGAGGCCCCCCTCGGGAAGCTCGAGCTTCTCCAGCTCGTTGAGCCAGATCGTGCACGGAACCGCCCCCTCGCCATCGCGCAGCTCGAAGTAGGCCTGCGCCTTGCTGCGGCTGAGGCCGGTCACCTCGCCGATCAGCGAGACGCGCGCCCGGCGGCGCATCTCCTCCTCCAGCTTGCGGGCGTAGCGCCCGACGGGAAACGGCCCCGGCAAATCCATTCCCTGAGGCTAACCGCGTGTCAGGCGGTCCTGTGCCAGCGATTGGCCCATTCCCGCAGCTCAGAGATCGCCGGCCGCAGGTCGGCGCCCTTCGCGGTCAGCGCGTAGGTGACCTTCACCGGCGTCCCGGGCTCGACCGTGCGCTCGACCAGGCCCTCGTTCTCGAGCTCGCGCAGCCGCTGCGAGAGCAGCCGGTCCGAGAGCCCCGGTATCGCCCTCGCCAGCTCGCCGAAACGCAACGGCCCGTCCGTCAGGCTGGAGAGGATGGCCCCGGTCCAGCGCTTGCCGATCAGCTCTATGGCCGCATGGAAATGCGGGCAGACCCCGCTCGCACCCCGGCTGACGCCCTGATCTTGGGTCTCCGGCCCGGCCTCCACGTAGTCGAACGAGCTTACCGAACGTAAGTGACGGGCTCAGCCGGTGCAGGGACCGGTGTCCACCGTCCCGGTCGCATCTCGCAACGCCGCCGCGACGACCTGGTTGGGGACGGCAAAGCCACCCGGGGTCCCGGAGGTGGTCGCAGCGAAGACGGTGGCGAGCACGCGACCGGCCTCGTCGACGAGGGGCCCACCGGAATTGCCGCTGCGGACGCTGCCCCGCAGGGAGGCGATCGAGCGCGGCAAGGGCCCGTGACCGTAGGAGTCCTCGGCGACCGTCTCGCGGGTCTCGCCAAGCCGGGCCGGGGAAATCGCGAAAGGGCCGTTCTCCGGGTAGCCGAGCACGGCCCCCCCGGTACCCGCCTCGGGCTCGGTCGCCATCGGGAGGACGGGAAGGTCGGCGCCGACATGGAGAAGCGCGAGGTCGTTGGCGGGGTCGTAGTGGACCGCCACCGCCTCGATCGAGGCACCGTCCAGGGTGGTCACGGTCGTGTCGTCCTCGCCGGCGACGACATGCGCGTTGGTTGCCACCAGGCGGGGTGCCGCGACCCACCCCGAGCCCTCGATGCCGAGGCCGCAGGCGGTCCCCAGCACACGCACGACCGAGCCGCCGGCACGGAGCACGTCTGGATCGCCGGCGATGGCGGGGTCGGGCGCCGTCACATGGGTCGGCGGAGCGGCGATCGTGGGCGCCGGGTCGACCCGATTGAGCGCGTTCAGGATCGGCCCCGACGGAGGCAGGACGTCGTTGAGGCTGCGCAGGATCACCGAGCGCTGGACGTCGGCCCGCAACTGTGCGGTCCCGGGCGCATGGAGCGCCACGGCGCCGAACACCCAGACCAACCCGAGCGCGACCGAGGCGATCAGCGCGGCGCCGCCCGCCCCGTCGGCAAGGTGCAGCCCCTTGCCGCGGATCAGGCGCGTGCGCAGCCCCAGCGCGAAGCTCTCCAGGGTCACCGCCATGACCGCACCGGCCAGCAGGCCCCCCAGGGCGGCGCACAGCGGCGCGTAGGGCGACTCCGATCCCTGGCTCAACAGCAGCGGCCCGATCCGGCTGCCGGCAAACGCCCCCAGCCCGAACCCGAGCAGCGTCAGCGTGCCGACGATCAGCCCCTGCCGGTACCCCCACAGGGCAACGGCCACGGTAAAGGCGACGATCGCCCAGTCGAGAACTGTCATGCATAGATGATGAGCGATGCCCGACCCCTTCACTACCTTTCCCGCAAATGAGCCCTCGTTCGCCCGAGGTGGAGCGGCGTCGCCGTCTCGTCACCCGCGCCCTCCCGTTCAGCGTCCTCGCCCTCGTCGCGTTCGTGATCGGCGCGACCGTCGGCAGCTCGGATTCGCCGGAGAAGGAGGCCGCGGAGCGATTCACGCAAGCCTGGGAGCGCGGTGAATTCGCGGCGATGTACAGGGAGCTGAACCGCGGCTCGCAACGCAAGATCGAGCTCGACGACTTCGTCACCGCCTACCGCGAAGCCGCGGAGGTGGCCACCTCCCGCTCGCTGGAGGCG
>DASUIY010000139.1:0-14564 GCA_036279555.1 Solirubrobacterales bacterium
TCAATCATGGATCGAGACGACCGCGTCGAAGTTGTGACTGCGGAGGTTTCGCGGATCACTTACATCCCCGGCAGCGACGTGCATTACCTTGCGACCTCCCAGCCCGACGCGCCGACCCTGGAGACGGCCTATGACATCGTCGTAGACGCAACCGGGTTCTGTGCGATGTCCTTTTCGGAACTTCTGGACGATTCGACCAAAGCCTCGCTGCGCTCATATCTCGAAGCGCGGGGAAGTACGTGTCTGGACAGGGATTTCGAGGAACGGGGCCTGATGAGTAAGACCGCGGAGGCGGTCGCAAAGAACTCGATCACCCACGACCTTTCAGTAGCGGATTTCAGGCCACGCCTGCATCTGCCAATGCTGGCCGACCTACAGCAAGGCCCCGGGTTTCCGAACTTGACCTCGCTGGGCATCCTGTCGGACAGGATCTGGGCCGGCTACCCTTCAGCGTCTCCGTAACCGAGCTGCCGAGCCGTCGCCATCCAGGGCGAGACGATCGAGGCGGCTACGATGCCCCGCATGCTCAGGGGAAGTCGTGCCGCTTTGGTTGGACTGTGTGCGATCCTGCTCGGCGCCTGGGTCGGCGGGGCCTCGGGAGCGGTTTCCGATCCCACTGACCTCTACTGGCTCGGCCCGTACTTCGGTGGGATGGGGGTGACCGGGAGCCCGGAGGACGGGCGGTTCGCGACGTACTCTTACGGCGACTGCGAACTCCCCGAGGGAGAGGGTGGCTGCTCGGTGCCGGCGCAGATCCAGAACTGGAGCGCCTGCACGCGCAACCCGCTGAGGCTCGACGTGACCCCCTACCAAGTCTTCCCGCTGCGCGGCGGCGGGATCGCGGCCGTCTACGAATCGTCCGCGGTCGACGTCGGGACGGGCGATCGAACCGTCACCGTGTTCGCCTACCCCGAATTGATCGGGGCCGCGTTGCGCGAGATCCATCTCCGCTCGCAGCCGGGCCCGGAACCGCTGGCGCCGCCGGAGTACCCGATGCCGGTCCTCCGCGAGCTGAAGCGCGTGACCGCGCCCGCCGACCGCGGTGTCGGCATTGCCGAGATCGCCAGGAGGACCGGGGTCTCGCCGGACGAGGTGCGGTTGCGGTTGCGGATCGCCGAGCTGCTCGGCCCCGAGGCGCTCGCCGACGTCCCGCCCCCGACGATGTCGACGGCAACCGTCGAGTGGCTGGGCAAGCTGGCGCACCGGGCGATCTACAAGCCCGCCCTGACGGCGCACAGACAGGGCATCTCGGTCGCGGCCCTGAGGAGGAAGATCAGCCGTGTCCGCGGCCTCGCCGGAGCCTGCGGGGAAACGCCCCCGCTGCCCGAGGCGCCTTAGTCGAACTGATATTCGGGATAGAGCCCAAGAACGCCGAAATCTGGGCCGTAGGCCTTTAGGGGAGCTGCGCCCAGCAACGGCACCTGGATCGTGCTCCGCCAGAGCACATGCCCTCGGTACCGGGCCCTGTAGGCAGCATGCCCCTTGAGCGGCGGCGGCGGATCCAAGCTCGCGGTGCCCGCCTCGTGGTCGTAATCGAAGGCGGACGCGGGGCCGAGCGCAGAGGTCGTCCGGGCGATTTTCATCCTTTCGCGGCGTTCGGACTGCGCGCCGTAGAAGATGCTCCGCCCGCCGCTATGCCGATGATGGACGCCGGCGCCGAAGAAGCGCGAGAAGTCGCGGTTCAGGGCAGCCAGAGACGCGCTTTCCCTCTTTCGGCCGGCGGGCCGGGCGCTGAGCTCCGGAACGCCGGGGATTGATTCGAAGGGATTCAAACTGTCCTCTTCCGGACACTGCCAGTGCGGAAACACGCTCATCGAGCCTTCCACCTGCGGCGCTTCGATCCGCACGTACCCGCGCTCTCCGGCGAACGCGATCGTCCCCGCGAACACCCCTTCCCGCAGCGTCCGCGGCGCCCCCGTGCAGCCAGGGGAGACCTCCGTCGCGTCCAGGGTCGTAGTCGGGGTGAAGGCGACGTCGATAGAGCCCAGCCGCCCGAATCTGACCCTCAGCCCGGCTTCGTCGACCTCGCCGGGAACCTCGTAGACGACCCCCTCGGCCACGCCATGCTCTTTGCGCCAGATCATGAGCGTCACGTCCTCGTCTTCGGAGGTTTCAAGATGGGCGTGGAGGCCGTTGCTCGCCGGCAGGTCGAGCTCGACCTGGACGACCGTCTCCGACTCGGGGCTGGCGCCGGCCGCCCCCGCCGGGAAGATCGCCAGCAAGACCGTCAGAACGGCAGCCCGGGCGAGGCGAGAAGAGCTTGCCATGCGGCCAGCCTAGTCCAGGCTGGCCAACCTTTCCTCGGTCGATTCCACGACCACCGGCCACAGGCAGACGATCTTCCCTCTCAAATGCCCCAGCTACTCGACCAGCGCCAAGACCCGGCGCTCTACGAGCGCCTGCCGGCGGGGCGTCACAGTGGCCTCTTCGGCCGGGCCGGGCAGCTCGATCGTCTTGCCGTCGCGGAAGCGGTCGAGGAGGCGGGGGTCGATGTAGGAGCTTCGGCAGACCGCCGGGGTGTTGCCGAGGCGCTCGGCCACCCGCTTGACCGCCGCCCGGATCGCGCGCTCCCCTCCCCCCTTCGAGGTCGGGGCGCCCTCCCGCGCCAGCTCCACCGCCGCGAGGACGGTCCCGTGCCAGGTGCGGAAGTCCTTGGCCGAGAATTCCTCGCCGGCCTTCTCCTGCAGGTAGGCGTTGACGTCCTCGGAGCGGACGTCGCGCCAGGCGCCGTCCTCGCGGAAGACGAGCAGGTCATCGGGGCCGCTGCGGCGGCGGCGCATCGCCTCGATCGCCGCCTTCACCTCGGGATCACGGATCGACTGGACGCGGCGCTGGCCGCCCTTCGCCGGGAAGTCGAAGACCACCTCCCCGTCCTCGATCGAGACGTGCTCTCGCAGCACCGTGGCGACCCCGTAGCTCTCGTTGGTCTCGGCATACTCCTCGCCGCCGATCCGGAAGAAGCCGAGGTCGAGCAGGCGCACCGCGCAGGCCAGGGCGCGCTCGCGCGGCATCCCTTCGAGCGCGAGGTCCCTCTTCACGACGCGGCGCAACTTCGGGAGGATCGCGGCGAACTCGCGCATCGACTCGAACTTGCGCTGCGCCGCCCGGAGCTGCCAGCGCTCGTGGTAGAGGTACTGCTTGCGCCCGGCTTCGTCGAAACCGGTCGCCTGGATGTGGCCGTAGGGATCGCCGCAGATCCAGACGTCTCGCCAGGCCGGCGGGATCGCCAGCGCCCGGATCCGCTCCAGGGTGTCCTCGTCGCTGACGCTCCCGCCTTCGGGGTCGATATAGCCGAAGCCCCCACCGCGTCGCCTGCGGCCGATGCCCGGCCCCGAGCAGTCCGAGCGCCTGAGTCGCCCGCGCGGGCGAGGCTCAGATCCGCTCATCCGGGGAGGGCCTCCTTTTCGGTTTGAGGAACAAGCGCTGGTCCCTACCCGGGTTCAGGGCATGTCGAACCGCCCTTTGTCCGTTTTCACCCGTTCGCTGCGGGGTAGGCGACAGCCATGCACCCGGATCGAATCGAGGACCGATGGCACGTCGACTGCTTGCGATAGTCACCGACGACCCGATCGGCCCCGAGCCGCTGCGCGAGATCCGCCCCGGCGGCACCAACGGCCAAGACGGCGAGGTCAGCCTGCGCGTGGTGGTTCCAGCGGTCGAGGCAAGCGCCTTCCGGCACACGCTGGGCGACATCGACGAGCCCAAGCGGGAAGCCGAGGCCAGGCTCGGCCGGGTGCTCGAAGAGCTGCGCGCGAACGACATCGAGGCCGGCGGCGAGGTGGGCGATCCCGACCCCATCCAGGCGGCGCAGGACGCCCTGCTGAAAGCGCCGGCGGACGAGATCCTGATCTTCGAGCACGAGCGGGCGCAGGCCCGCTGGTTCGAAGAAGGCCTGCTGGAAAAGGCCGAAGCGGGACTCGACCCCCCACTCCGAATGGTCGTCCTGCACAGTGACCGAGACGGCACCCAGCACGTCGTCGGTGTCGAGACTTCCGGCCAAGGGACCCGCGACCCGGCCGAGGGCCATGAGATCGGCTCGGCCTACCTCCCGGGCCTCTCGCGTGGCGACTTCGCCGGCATGGTCGCGGGCATCTTCGGCACCATCGTCGCCGCGATCCTCGCCGGCGCGGTCGCGGTCGACAACGGCGAGGTGACTGGCCGCGCCGCCGCCGCGATCCTGATCGCGATCGGGATCGCCCTGGTCAACATGGCGCACGTCGTCGGCCTGACGCTGATGGAGAGCGTCCGCTACCGCGGCGGCTTCGCCAAATTCTTCCGCTACCTCTCGCTGATCGGCACCCCGCTGGCGGTCGTTGCCAACCTCGTCCTCCTCGCGAGCTGAGCGTCACCCCCTCACTCGAAGCTCGGCGCACATAGAACTCGGGGGTAATCTCGACCTGGACGCGGCGGCGGTCAGGCGACGAAGGGAGTTCAATGGCGGACGCGGGAAGCACTGCATCGAAGATCGGGTGGCGGCTGGAGCTGGTGCAGGTGCCGGTCTCCGACGTCGACCGGGCCAAGGCCTTCTACGTCGACCGGGCCGGCTTCCTCGCCGAACACGACCACCAGGTGAGCGAGGAGCTGCGCTTCGTGCAGCTGACCCCGCCCGGCTCGGCCTGCTCGATCGCGCTGACCACCGGCGCGCACCAGATGCAGCCGGGAAGCCTCTCGGGCCTGCAGCTGGTCGTCGAGAACGCCGACGCGGCCAGGGCGGAGCTGGTGGAGCGCGGCGTCGAGGCGAGCGAGGTGCAGGAGTTCCCCTGGGGCCGCTTCGTGTTCTTCGCGGATCCCGACGGCAACGGCTGGGCCGTCCAGGAGATCGTCCGCCGCGTCAGCCCGAGCTCTTAGCCCTGCCGATCAGACAGCGACTGCCGCTCTTGGCCTCGAGCAAGGTCAGACGCGGAGCGCCCGATCTCAACCGCTCGCGACGGCGGCGGCTGGGGCTGCTGCCGTCGCGGAAAGGGTCGGGTCGGGGCGATCCGCCTCGCCGTCCATCGGCGCCGCGTCGGGCGACGCCCGCCGCCACCCTAGCTCGAAAGCCAAGGGGGTATGGACCTGGTGCTTGGCCAGGCATCTCGGGCAGGAGTCCCAGGTCGCCGCCGCCTGAACCGAGTAGCCGCTTCCGCAGTTGTCGCACCTGAACATCTCTTCCTCGCCTCCTGAATCCAAGTCGAACCGGTTTGTGCGTTTCGTCCCTTTACCCGGCCTCCCCGGGGCCAAAACGGTGAATCGAAGAAATTTTCGCTTTCCCCCGAAAGCTGTCGATTTCCGCGCAGCTCATTCGTCGTAGTAGTAAAGGGCGTGAAGCAAACGGCACCGAGCTTCCGCGAAGACGAGCGAAAGGACCCCAAGATGAGAGTGATGGCGATCGTGAAGGCAAGCAAGGACTCCGAGGCCGGCGTGATGCCTAGCGAGGAGCTGCTCGCCGCGATGGGCGAGTTCAACGAGGAGATGGTCAAGGCCGGGGTGATGCTGGCCGGCGAGGGCCTGCACCCCTCCTCCAAGGGCGCTCGCGTCAGCTTCGGCGGCGACGGCGAGCGGACCGTGACCGACGGCCCCTTCGCCGAGACCAAGGAGCTGATCGCCGGCTACTGGCTGATGCAGGTTGATTCCTTCGAGGAGGCGGTGGAGTGGATCAAGCGCTGCCCCAACCCACACGAGGAAGAGGGCGAGATCGAGATCCGCCAGGTCTTCGAGGCCGAGGACTTCGGCGAGGAGTTCACGCCGGAGCTGCGCGAGCAGGAGGAGCGGATCCGCGCGCAGGCGGAGCAGAACCAGTAGGCCGCGCTCAGGGCAGCGGCCGCCGGGCGGTATATGTCCGGCTGGCGCTGCCCTGATTACGGGTAGGCAGACCTCAACAGGTAGGCTCGCGACAGGGTGGACGCGATGAGCGAGGACAGGGCGCTGAGCGAGCTGGAGGCCTCCTTCGCCGGGCAGCTCGTGCCGCCGGGGGACGCCGCCTATGATCGGCACCGGGCAGTCTGGAACGGCTCCATCGACCGGCGTCCCGCCCTGATCGCGCGGTGCACCCGCGCCTCCGATGTGAGCGCGGCCGTGACGTTCGCGCGACGAACCGGGCTCCCCCTCGCCGTCAGGGGCGGCGGCCACAGCTTCCCCGGGCAGTCGGTCTGCGACGACGGCATCGTCGTCGACCTGGGGGAGATGAAGGGCATCGGCGTCGACCCCGAGGCGGGCACGGCGAGGGCTGAGGCCGGCGTGCTCCTCGGAGAGCTAGATCACGAGACGCAGGCGCACGGGCTCGCGGTTCCGGCCGGCATCGTCACCCACACGGGCCTCGCCGGGCTCACCCTCGGCGGCGGGATAGGCTGGCTTCAGCGCAAGTACGGGCTGACGATCGACCAGCTCCTCTCGGTCGACCTGATCACCGCCGAGGGCGAGCTGGTGAAGGCGAGTGAGACCGAGAACGCCGATCTCTTCTGGGGCGTCCGCGGAGGCGGCGGGAACTTCGGCGTCGTCACCGAGTTCGAGTTCCGCCTCAACCCGCTCGGCCCGAATCTGGTCGCCGGGCCGGTGTTCTGGCCGATCGAGGAGTCGCCGGACGTGCTGCGCTTCTACAGGGATTGGATCGCCGAGGCGCCGGAGGACCTGATGACGATCGTGATCCATCGCAAGGCGCCGCCGCTTCCGTTCATCCCGCCCGAGCTTCACGGCCAGCTGGTCGTCGCCGTCGTCTGCTGCCACGCCGGATCGGTCGAGGAGGGAGAAGAGGCGGTAGCGCCGCTGAAGGCATTCGGATCGCCGGTGCTCGACCGGTGCGAACCGAAGCCCTTCCTCGAGCACCAGTCGATGTTCGATCCCGCCTTCCCGCACGGCCAGTGGTACTACATGCGGGCCTGCGACGTGGCGGAGCTCACCGACGAGGTGATCGACATAACGGTGGAGCACGCGATGCGCATCCGCTCTCCGCTGACGGCGTTCCCGATCTGGCAGATGGGCGGGGCGATATCGCGGGTGGGCGAGGACGAGACGGCATTCAGCGGCCGCGGGGCCGGCCACACCTTCAACATCACCGCGGCGACCGCAGGGCCCGACGGCTTCGACGAGGAGCGCGAGTGGGTGCGTGACTTCTGGTCGGCCCTCGAGCCCCACCACACGAGCGGCGTCTACGTGAACTTCCTCATGAACGAGGGCGAGGACCGGGTCCGCGAAGCCTACGGGCCGCAGAAGTACGACCGGCTGAAGGCGCTGAAGCGCCTCTACGACCCCGACAACCTCTTCCGGCTGAACCAGAACATCCCGCCCGGTTGATCAGGGGTGCCCGCCGCCGTTGAGCCTCGCTACATCCCCGCCACCCGCTGGCGGGTCTTCACGCGGCTCTACGACCCGGTGCTGGCGCTGGCCATGCGCGAACGTAGCTTCCGCAGCCTGATGCGGCAGCGGGTCGGTGGCGACCTGCCCGAGGATGGAACGGCCGTCGACGTCGGCTGCGGCACGGGGACGTTCGCCATCGGCCTTGCCGCGGAACGAGGGGACGCGAAGACGATCGGCGTCGACGGCGACCCCGAAATCCTCGCCATGGCGCAGGACAAGCCCGGCGCCGGCGCGGTCGAGTGGGTCGAGGGGCTGGCGCAGGAGATTCCGCTGGCCGACGGGAGCGCCGACGTCGTCACGATGTCGCTGGTGCTGCACCACCTCCTGCCGGAGGACAAGCGCAGGGCCCTGGCCGAGGCGAAGCGCATCGTCAAGCCCGGCGGGCATCTGCACATCGCCGATTTCGGCCGGCCGCGCGATCCCCTCGTCGGCGCGCTGTTCTTCGTCAGCCAGGCGATCGACGGCTTCGACCGGACCGGCGATCACCGCGCCGGCCGGCTGCCTCAGTTCGTCTCCGAAGCCGGCTTCGGGCCGGTGGAGCGCTACGGGTGCTTCCGCACGGCGGCCGGCAGCCTCGACCTCCTGGCGGCCCGGGCGAACTAACAGACGACACCAGCCGGGCGGGACTACCTGCTCACGCTCCGAGGGGGCTCGATCGTGCCGCGCTCCTCATCCGGGCGGCCGAAGACGACATCGGCGAGGGAGAGCATGCCGACGACCTCGCCGGCTCGGCAGACGGGGAGGTGCTGGACGCAGTGCTCTCGCATTCGCTCCGCCACCTCCGCGACGTCCTCCTCCGGGGCGCAGGTGACCGGGTTCAAGGTGGCGACGTCGCGGACGACGACCGCCCGCGCGTCCCGCTCCTCGGCCAGGACCCGGATGACGATGTCTCGCTCGGTGAGGATCCCCGCGCACTCCCTACCCTCGTGACCGAAGACCGGGATGCCTCCCACTCCGGTGATTCGCATCCGCTGCGCCGCTTCGACCAGGCTGGTGTCGGGACGGACGGGAGAGATGTCGGTGCTCATGCACTCGCCCACGGTTGTCATCTCGGTACCTCTTGTCCTTTCCCCGCCTCCTCCAGCCCAATACCCGCCTCGCCGCGCTTGAACCGCCGGTAGGCGCTCCCCCGAGCGCCCACCGGCTTCCCCCTGACCCCCCGTTCCGGGCCGCTCACGTGGTGGGCAATCGTGCCCCTGGCGCGGCCCGGCATCTCCCTGGCAGCTCCTCCCACATGGCGTGAGTATACGGAAGGAAATTTCCGGTGTCAAGATTCACTAAAATATTTTCCTGAGTTTTTTTGCTTGCGAACGGCCCTCCCGCGGGCTACGATCGAGGCATGGCCCTCGACCTGCTCACGAAGCACGCCCACGTGCTCATCTGCCTGTCGCGCGACCCTCACATGCGGCTGCGGGAGATCGCCGAGTGCGTGGGGGTGACGGAGCGCTCGGCGCAGCAGCTCGTCTGCGACCTAGAAGGGGACGGGTACCTGACCAGGCGCCGCGTCGGCAGGCGCAACGTCTACGCGATCCACGCGGACGTACCCCTCCCGCACGTGCTCGAGCAGGACGCCCGGCTCTCCGAGCTGCTCGCCGCGCTGAACGCAGAGCCGGTCGAGGCCGCCGCGAGCTGACGGGCCGGCGGGGTGGATCACCCTTGCATCCGGCCTAGGCGTGTTCGGATCAGAACCGGTAGGACGAGCTCAGGGCAATACCAGCAGGGCATGGATCGCCCGGTGGTCGCTGCCGGGAAGGCCGTCAACCCCGTACTCGGCGACTCCGAGGCGCCGGTCGGCGAGGATGTGGTCGATCGTCATCAATCCCCAGGGGAAAACCTCGCTGCTCGGCCATGTGGGCTGCAGGCCCTTGCCGGTCGCCGCGCCCGCGTCGCGGTAGCCGCGGTCGACGAGGTCGCGGAACTCGGCCTGGTCGAAGGTCGCGTTGAAGTCCCCGGCCAGGAGCCACGGAGTGCCGGAGCCGGGTGCGGGCAGGCTCTCGAGCGCTTCCCGCCAGGGGCCGGCGCCCATGTTGGGCGGGAAGGGATGCACCGCGACCAGGCGCAACCTCCTACCGTCCGGGAGGACCATCGAGGCGCGTGGCATGCGAGCCGGGAACTGCGTCTGGTGCGGGAGCGGGGTCAGCGGATGGCGGGCGTAGAGGCCCCCGCCGCGGCCCCTCGGCTGCGCCATCAGCACCGAGTGCGGGAGCCGGCGGGCGATGCCGGCCCGGCGCAGGCGGCGGGCAAAGGACGGAGTCAGCTCCTGGACGCTGAGCAGGTCGGGGCGGTAACGGTCGACCAAGGCGACCAGGGCGCTCGGGTCGGCGGTGCCGAGGTAGACGTTGGCCGAGAGCACTGTGAGCGTCTCGCGGCCCTCCGCCTGCGCGACTTCACTGCCGATCGCCCGTGGCAGGACCGCCGCTGCGAGATAGGCCGTCGCAACCGCGGCGACTGCCGCGGCGGCCCAGTTTCGCAGCGCCACGGCGACCGCCGCGACCAGCAGCGCCGCGATCGCAGCGTAGGGTGTGAACCACATCAGGGAGGTCAGCCGGTCCCCGCCCTCCAACCCGAAAGCACGGACGAGCGCCCACAACGCAAGCGGGATCGCTGCCGCCCAGATCGGCCAGTAACACAATGCGCCAGTCCTCTCGATTGCCTTGGTACTCAGGGCCGGGATCTTCGCCTATTCGCGGGCCTGTGAAGAGTTACCGTGAATTTACCTTGTAAATCGATAGCTCTGCTATAGAATTACAAGGATGATTGAACGCCGAACGAGGGATGATCTCGCCGAGATCCTGCGCCACTTTCCCGCCGCGGCACTACTCGGCCCGCGCCAGGTGGGCAAGACCACGCTGGCACTGGCAGTGGCCGAGGATCTCCCCTCCATCTACCTCGATCTCGAGTCCGAGGCCGATCGCAACCGACTCGGCGAGCCGGCGCTCTACCTTGCCGACCACGCAGAAGAGCTGGTCGTCCTCGACGAGATCCACCGGGCTCCGGGGCTGTTCGAGGTGCTGCGAGGAGTCATCGACAAAGGCAGGCGGCAGGGACGGGCGAGGGGCCGGTTTCTCCTGCTCGGCTCGGCCGGAATCGAGCTCCTCGCTCAGTCGGGCGAGACGCTTGCCGGGCGCATCGGGTTCGTCGAGCTGGCGCCGTTCGACGTCACCGAGGTGGGCGGGGAAGAGCTCGACCGTCTCTGGGTGCGCGGCGGCTTCCCCGAGAGCTTCCTCGCCCCGGACGAGGCGGTCAGCCTGCGCTGGCGACAGGACTTCATCCGCACCTACCTGGAGCGCGACATCCCCCAGCTCGGACCGCGGATCCCAGCCGAGACCCTGCGCCGCTTCTGGACGATGCTCGCCCATCGCCAGGGCGGCCTCCTCAACGCGGCCCAGATCGCCCGCGGCCTGGGGGTGAGCGGGGCGACGGCCTCCCACTACCTCGACCTGATGGTCGACCTGCTCCTGGTCCGTCGCCTGCCGCCACGGCTGGCGAACGTCGGCAAGCGGCTGGTGCGATCTCCGAAGGTGTACGTCCGCGACAGCGGCCTCGTTCACGCGCTGCTCGGCCTCGCCGACAAGGAGGCGGTGCTGGGACACCCGGTTGCCGGCCCAAGCTGGGAGGGAATGGTGGTCGAGAACCTGCTCACGGTCGCCGGCGAGCGGGCCGACGGGAGCTTCCACCGAACCAGCGGCGGCGCCGAGATGGACCTGATCCTGACCTGGCGCGACGGGCGCGAGTGGGCGGTCGAGGTCAAGCGCAGCCTGGCTCCCAAGCTGGAAAGGGGAGTGCGCTCTGCCCTGTCCGACATCGAGCCGGAGCGGAGCTTCATCGTCTATCCCGGCGATGAGCGTTACCGCCTCGACTCCGCCACCGAGGCAATCGGTCTTTCCGAGCTGTGCGAAGAGGTGGCCGGAAGGGCCTAGGAGGTGACCGTCGGGGTCAGCCGCCGGTCGCCGAGAAGTGCTGGTAGTCCTTGGGCCAGGACCAGTTGCCCGCCCACTCCCAGCCGGCCGAGGCGAACGCCTTCACCACCGGGCCGTGGCGGTGGATCATCCCCTTGCGGTGGCGCGAGCGGTTGGCGTAGAGAGCGCCGGCGGGAGGCGAGACGTAGCCGGAGGCGGTGACGTAGGGGTTCTCGACCGGGTTGACGTCGATCGCCCGGCCATAGGCGTGTTCGGACCAGACCCCGGGGCTGCCGGCGACGAAGCGGCAGTTGAACGCCGAAGTGTTGTCGGCGGCCATGCTGCGGCGATCGTCGGCGCCGTAGGCGTCGACGAGCCGTATCCGGCGGATCGGGAAGCGCAGCCGGTAGAGCCTGCGCATCGTGCCCAGCATCTCCGCGGCGGCGTCGCGGTTCACGACCAGGCGTCCCCGGTGGGGCCTGCCGTCGAAGCCCCAGTGCCTCACCCTGAGCAGGCGCAGGTCCGCGAACCCGACCGGGCAGCCGCGGTGCCAGGAGACGCCCGTCATCCGCGCTCGGGTCCCGGCGTCGATCGGTTCCACGCGCCCCTGGAACGCGTGGACGGGGTGGGGCCGCGCCGCCGGTGCGGGGCTCGGGCCGGTCATGAGCACGATCAGGGCGGCTAGGGCCAAAGCCCGTCCCGGGGCAGTCGATCTCCCGTCGCGCTCCTCGATGCCCGGTGACGATAGCTCGATCTCGCCCCTCCCCCCTCCGGTCGCAGGCAGCTACGCTCCACCCGTGACGGAGCAGCCGCGGACGGTTCTGGTGACGGGAGGCTCGGGCTTCCTCGGCAGCTGGTGCGCGATCGAGTTGCTGCGGCGCGGGCACCGGGTGCGGGCCACCGTGCGCGACCTCGCCCGCGAGTCAGACGTCCGTGCCGCGGTCGCCTCCCAGGTCGACGCCGGCGAGCGGCTCTCGGTGTGCGCCGCGGACCTGACCGGCGACGCCGGCTGGGAGCAGGCGGTCGAGGGCTGCGACAGCGTGCTGCACGTCGCCTCGCCGTTCCCGCCGGTGCAGCCGAAGGACCCCGACGAGCTGATCGTGCCGGCACGCGAGGGTACCCTGCGGGTGCTGCGCGCCTCGATGGGCGCGGGGGTCGAGCGGGTCGTCGTCACTTCCTCGGTGGCCGCGGTCGCCGGCGGCGCCAAGCCCGGGGGCAGGCCGCTGACCGAGGAGGACTGGACCGACCCCGACAAGCCGGGCCTCTCGCCCTACGTGCGGTCGAAGACGATCGCCGAGCGCGCGGCGTGGGACTTCATGGGCGAGGCGGGCGCCACAGACCGGCTCGCCGTCGTCAACCCTGGCGCGATCCTCGGCCCGGCCCTGAGCGACGACCACTCCTTCTCGCTGCAGGCGATCGAGCGGCTGCTGAAGGGGATGCCCGGCATCCCGCGGATCGGCTTCAGCTTCGTCGACGTGCGCGACGTGGCGGACCTCCACCTGCGGGCGATGACCGCGCACGAGGCGGGCGGCGGGCGCTTCATCGCCGCCGGCCCGTTCTTCTGGATGTCGGAAGTCGCCGCGCTGCTGCGCGACCGCCTCGGCGACGTCGCGGCGAAGGTGCCGAAGCGGAACCTCCCCGACCTGCTCGTGCGCGCGGCGGGCAGATTCGACCCCGGCATCCGCTCGATCGTCAACCAGCTCGGCACGCGGTACGAGTACTCCAGCGAGAAGGCCGAATCGCGCCTCGGCTGGTCACAGCGCCCCGCCGAGGAGATGTTCGTCGACTGCGCGAGGAGCCTGGCCGCTGCCTGAGCCACGGACCACCGTTCGCCGGGCGGAGGCCACCGACGCCCACGACGTGGCGCGCCTCCTGCACGACTTCAACACGGAGTTCGACGAAGAGCCCCCCGAGGTGGCAGTCCTCGCCGAGCGTGTGGCGGAATTCATCGAGAAGGCCGAGGCGGTCTTCCTGCTCGCGGGGGACGGGCCCGACGGGATCGCGCAGATGCGCTTCTTCCCCTCGCTCTGGAGCGGTGAGCTCGACGCCTACCTGGAGGAGCTCTACGTCGTTCCCGAGCTGCGCGGCGGCGGGATCGGCCGGGCCCTGCTGGAGAGCGCGATGGAGACCGCCCGCGCCGCGGGCGCGACCCGCATGGACCTCAACACGGGCGAGACCGACACGGCGGCGCGGGCCCTCTACGAAAGCACCGGGTTCACCAACCGCGAAGGCAGCGAGGACGGGCCCTCGATGCTCTATTACGAGCGCGAGCTATAGGCCAGCCGGCCGCGCACCCGAGAAAGTCGAGGAGGTCGCGGCGCTGTGCAGCTCCTCGACCGCCGCGCGCTGGCGCGCGGCGCGCTCGCAGAGCCGGCGGAAGTCGAACCCGCTCCACTCGGCTCCCAGCGCCTGCTCGAGAGCGCGCCAGAGCTCGATCTTGCCGCTGATCCCGATGCACAGGCCCTCCAGCTCGACCACCCGGCTCAGCGGCGAGTAGCCGTGCAGCCGGCCGTTGAGCTTGAGGCGGCCGAGCTTCTCCGCCAGCCAGCCCGCCGCCGGCTTGACCGCGCTGCGGCGGACCTCCAGGCGGTCCATCACCCGCTCGAGCGTCTCGCGATCTGCCTCTATCTCCGCGCAGACGCCTTCCAGGGGCTCGCTCAGCTCCGGCCTGTCGCGGTTGCTCCCGACCGCCCGCCGCGCCAGCTCGACGCCAGCCGTCGCACCGGCGAGGTGGTCGTTGAGGTAGATGGAGAGGTAGCGGTCCCCCACGGCCTCAGGTCTTGCGCTCGAGGTCGGAGACTTCGGCCGAGCGCTGCTCGACCTTCTCATGGGCGTGATCGAGCTGCTCCTTCTTCTCGCCCTTCTCCTCCTCGCGCCTGCCCTGGCGGCGCAGGGACGCGTCGCCGGCGAGGTCGCCCGCCGCCTTCTTCGCTCTTCCGGTGAGCTTGTCGAGAATGCTCATTGATCGTTCCTTTCGTTGATCTCTTGCCGACTCGACGGGTACCCGGTCCGCTTCGATCGCAAAACCGCGGGGCGGTGAATCGGGGCCCTCTATGTAGTGTGCGGCCATGGACCTACCGGTCGTCGAGGGCGTCACGCACCGCTGGGTCGAGGCGCGGGGACTGCGCTTCCACGTCGCCGAAGCCGGCTCGGGGGACGACCCGGTCCTGCTGCTGCACGGCTGGCCGCAGCACTGGTACGAGTGGCGCGAGCTGATGCCGGCGCTGGCCGACCGCCACCGCGTGGTGGCGATGGACCTGCGCGGCTTCGGCTGGTCCGACGCGCCGCGACGCGGCTATGAGAAGGAGAACCTGGCCAGCGACGTGCTGGCCG
>DASUIY010000140.1:0-3541 GCA_036279555.1 Solirubrobacterales bacterium
CCGGGAAAGAACAGACCGGAGCCCTCTGCAAAGAAAACGCGAGCCCGTGCCCGTTCGCCAGTAGATCTCTGGTCGGCTCGGCGCTTGAAGCATCTGCTCCGGAAGTGAAATTCACTCAGTTCGGCGTGTCTTGGAACTGCACGTCGACGCTGAAAGGCAAAGTCAAGGTTGGCGGAGGCGCGAGCGTAAACGCCGACTTCAGCGACGGTACGTTTGGGAACTGCAGTATCGCCAACGGTTCCTGCACGGCAGGTAAAATAGAGGCCCCTGGATCGTCCTTCACTGCCAGCGGCGGAGGAAACGGAACCCTCACCCTCAATTCGCTGAAAGTCACGATGAATTGCACCTATTGGGGCACTCCTGTCACCTGCATATATGCGAATGCGAAAGTCTCCGTTCCGGTCACCGGCGGTTCGCCGGCAAAAGCGGTCGGCACCAATGTGCCAATGGAACGGTTGGTCGGTAGCAGTGAAGCCTGTGGAGCAACCCTGTCGTGGAGCGGGACCTACTCGTTCAGTCAGCCCTCTCCGATGTTCTTGACCAGCTGACCAGCTGAAGCAGAAGCCTTTCCCAGCGGCGGCCGACGGCCGCCGCTGGGAAGCCCTTCGGGTGCTGAGCGAGGGTGCGATGCGTCGCCCGTCGAATTTCCCCGCACGAGGCGGATCTGAGGCCGCGTCGCCCCGCCCAGAGCGCTATCCTTCGCTCCAGCCTCGTGCCTCGGCCCGGGGTTTTTCCTTGCAAGGCGCTAGCAATCGAGGGATGAGATGGCACGCGGAGATGTCCGCATCGCGGTGACGCTGGCTTGCGAAGACTGCAAGCGGCGCAATTATCAGACGAACAAGTCCCGGCGGAACACGCCGGACCGGATCGAGATGCGCAAGTTCTGTCGCTGGTGCGGCAAGCACACGGCGCACAAGGAGACGCGCTAGCCCGATGGCCAAGAGCCGCGCACAGCGCAAGGCGGAGCGCCGGGCCCGTGAAGAGCAGGAGCTCAAGCGCGCCGGTGCCGAGCGCAGCGTCGAGTCGCGCGCGCAGCACGACACCCAGGTCCCCGTCTCCGCCGAGGTCGCCGAGGTCGAGGCGGTCGAGGCCGGCATCGCCGTCGGCGCTCCGGAGGCCCAGCTGGAAACCCCCGACGCGCCGCAAACGTCGCCGCGCGCCGCGCGCCGCGCCGAAGCGAAGGCGCTGAAGGAGAGCGAAAAGCGCAAGCGCGCCGAGCAGAAGCGCCGCGAGAGCGAGCAGCTCGCCAAGAAGCAGAAGCAGGCCGCCACCGAACGCCAGCGCGGCGGCGTGATCGGCTTCATCGCCTCCTGCTGGGCAGAGCTGAAGAAGGTGCAGTGGCCCGACCGCGACACGCTCGTCCAGGCGACGGCGGTCACGATCATCTTCGTCGCCGTCGCCGCCACCTACCTCGGCGCGCTCGACGCCGCCTTCAACTTCCTGATCAAGCAGATCCTCTAGCTCTAGCGGATCCCCGAACAAAGGCACTGACTACTGATGTATCGCTGGTACGTGATCAACACCTACTCGGGGCACGAGAACAAGGTCAAGCACAACCTCGAGCACCGGGTTCAGACGATGAGCCAGAACCGCAACGTGCGCCAGGTCGTCGTCCCCACCGAAGACGTGATGGAGATGGGGAAGGACGGTCAGAAAGAACCGAAGTCCAAGCGCACGATGCCCGGCTACGTCCTGGTCAACATGGAGATGACCGACGACGCCTGGGGCCTGGTCAAGAACACGCCCGGCGTCACCGGTTTCGTCGGCTCGCGCAACAAACCGGTGCCGCTCTCCAAACCCGAGGTCGACCGCCTGCTGCACCGCGAGACCGCCGAGCGGCCGCGCACCCAGGCCCAGTTCTCGATCGGCGAGTCGGTCAAGGTCGTCTCCGGCCCGCTCTCCGACTTCTCCGGCGAGATCGCCGAGATCAACGAGGACGCGGCCAAACTCAAGGTGCTGGTCTCGATCTTCGGCCGCGAGACGCCGGTCGAGGTTGGATACGACCAAGTCAAGAAGATCTAGCCAGGCGCGCTACTCTCCCCGATCCCGATGGCGAAAAAAGTCCTCACCCAGATCAAGCTGCAGATATCGGCCGGCTCGGCCAACCCGGCCCCGCCGGTCGGCCCTGCCCTGGGCCAGCACGGCGTCAACATCATGGAGTTCTGCAAGGCGTTCAACGCCCAGACCCAGTCCGAAGGCGGGACGATCATCCCGGTCGAGATCACCGTCTACGAGGACCGCTCCTTCACCTTCATCACCAAGACGCCCCCGGCGGCGGTGCTGATCAAGGAGGCGATCAAGATCAAAAAGGGCTCGGGCGAGCCCCACGTCAACAAAGTGGGGACGATCTCGATGGAGCAGGTCCGCCAGATCGCCGAGCGCAAGATGCCCGACCTCAACGCCAACGACCTCGACGCCGCCTCGAAGATCATCGCCGGCACCGCCCGCTCGATGGGCGTGGACGTCGACTAGCCATGGCCCACGGCAAGCGCTACCGCAAACAGCTCGGCAAGGTGCAGCGCGACCGCGCCTACCCCGCCGCCGAGGCGATCTCGCTGATCAAGGAGACCGCCAGCGCCGGCTTCGACGAGACCGTCGAGCTGCACGTGCTGCTCGGGGTCAACGTCCGCCACGCCGAGGAGCAGCTGCGCGGGACCCTCGCCCTGCCCCACGGCCTCGGCAAAGACGTGACCGTCGCGGTTTTCGCCCAGGGCCAGCAGGCGCGCGACGCCGAGGCCGCCGGAGCAGACTTCGTCGGCGGCGACGACCTCGCCAAGAAAGTCGAGGAGGAGGGCTGGACGGACTTCGACGTGGCGATCGCGACGCCGCAGATGATGGGAACCGTCGGCAAGCTCGGCCGCGTCCTCGGGCCGCAGGGCAAGATGCCCAACCCGAAGGTCGGCACCGTCACCGACGACGTCGAGAAGGCCGTCGCCGAGTCCAAGGCGGGCAAGGTCGAATACCGCACCGACCGCCAGGCGATCGTCCACATGTCGATCGGCAAGGCCAGCCTCGAGGCCGACAAGCTGTTCGAGAACTTCACCGCGGTGATGGAGGAGATCGTCCGCGCCAAGCCGTCCGCGGCGAAGGGCCGCTACATCGTCTCCTGCACGCTGACCACGACGATGGGCCCGGGGATCCGGGTCGACGCGTCCAAGATCGGCGACCGCGACGAGGCTGTGGCACCCGAGCCCGCACCGGAGCCCGCGACCGCCTAAACTCCCCCGCCGCGTAACCCGAGACCACCGGCAGCCGCCGACGGGCCTCTAGCGGTCGATATACGACCGTTTCAGTCCCGTCGGCAGTGGAAGCCCGGTGCAGGTGAGACATGAACCGAGACGAAAAGGCACAAGCCATTGAGAAGATCGCCGCCGAGATCGAGGCGGCCGAAGCGATCTTCGCCGTCGACTACCGGGGCATCAGCGTCCCCCAGGCAGCCGAGCTACGCGCCAAACTGCGCGAGTCCGATGCCAGCTTCCGCATCGTCAAGAACCGCCTGACCAAAATCGCCGCGGAGAAAGCCGGCGAGGCCGAGCGGCTC
>DASUIY010000141.1:0-3722 GCA_036279555.1 Solirubrobacterales bacterium
GTACCGCCTCGGGTTCGGCCAGGTCGACAGGCTCGGTTCGGTTCTCGGGCGAGCGGCCGACCAGGGTGCTCTCGTAGAGCGCTCCGCCGTGGAACTGCATGTCGCTGACGCCACGGCCCTGCGGCCCGTACACGCTCTGCAGATCCGTCCCGTTCCAGTGCAGATGGAAGGCCCCAATCCGCTCTCCCAGAGCGTCCTGGGAGCCGACCCCGCCGAACCAGCAATCGTTGGGACCGTTGCAGGTCGCCGACATCATCTGGCGGAACGGGTCGGCCGCGTCGACTCGTGTGCTCCACGAGCCGACCACTTGGCCGTCCTTGAAGCGACAGAGCGCCAGGCCGGATCCCGCCCGTGGCTGGCTCGGCACGCTGACGACCCAGAACTCGGTTGGGCCCGCCCAGGCGATCCTGGCCGTGTCGGCCGGCCCGCCGCAGACGGTGGCGAGCTGATGCCAGCTCTGTCCGTCCCAGCTGTAGATACCGCGCGGAACCGTGTCGTTGCCTTCGACCGTCAAGAGGCCTCGGTTGGGCGCCCAGAACTTGAGATCGCCGGGTGCGCCCAGGGGCACCTTGAACGGCACTTCCGTCGCAGGGTCGGGCTGCTCGAGGCGCCAGATCGGCTCGGCCGGCGCATGCGCGGCGGGGAGCAGGAGCAGCGCGGCGGCGAGGAAACCGGCGAGCCCTAGTGTCCGACTCTTAATCACCTTCCGCCTGGGGCTGGCGGTCGAGCTCTTCGGTCAGTTGCTCCGACCGGCTGGCGCCGAGATCGAGCAGTGTGGGCTCGACCGTCGAGAGCACAGCGTCGAGCGCGACACCCGAGAGCGTCTCCTGCTCGACCAGCGCGTTTGCAGTCTCATAGACCGCGGTCCAGTTGCGCCGCAGGACCCCCTCGGCCCGCTCGACCGAGTCGCCGACGATCCGCTCGACCTCGCGGTCGATCAGCTCCAGCGTCGCCGGCCCGACCGAGCCGAGCTCCTGCAGCGAGGCGCCGAGGAAGACCTCGCCCTCTTTCTCGCCGATCGTCACCGGGCCGAGGGCATCGGACATGCCGTAGGAGGTGACCATTGAACGGGCGAGGCTGGTTGCGGTGTGGATGTCGTCGTGAACACCGGTGGAGACGAAGCCGAACTCGATCTTCTCGGCGGCGAAGCCGGCGACGATGGCGATCAGATGGCGGCGCATGTCGGGCTCCTGCATGACGACCGCGTCCTTGTCGGTGAGCATGCTCGCCGCAGTGCCGAGCTGGCGTCCCCGGGCGACGATCGAGAGCTTCTGCGCGGAGACTTTCTGGCCAATCGAGCGGGTGACGACCGCGTGGGCCGCCTCGTGGATCGCGATCACCCACTGCTCCTCGGGGCTGAGGACGTGGCTCTTGCGCGCCGGGCCGGCGACGACTCGGTCGATCGCCTCCTCGAGCGTCGCCTGGTCCATCTCGGCCCCGCCCTCGCGGACGGTGAGGAGCCCCGCCTCGTTGATCACGTTGGCAAGCTCGGCGCCGCTGAAGCCCGGCGTCAGTTTGGCGATCTCCTCCAGCGAGGTGCCCGGGGCCAGCGGCCGGTTGCCGCAGTGCAGGCTGAGGATTTCCAAGCGGCCGTGGACGTCGGGAACGTCGACTGTGACCTGGCGGTCGAAGCGGCCAGGCCGCAGGAGGGCCGGGTCGAGGACGTCGGGCCGGTTCGTCGCCGCGAGCACGACGAGGCCGGCGTCGCCGCCGAAGCCGTCCATCTCGACCAGCAACGCGTTCAGGGTCTGCTCGCGCTCGTCGTTGCCCTGGCCGACGCCTGCGCCGCGCTTGCGGCCGGCGGCGTCGAGCTCGTCGATGAAGATCAGGGCCGGCGCCATCTTGCGCGCCTTGGCGAAGAGGTCGCGGACCCGGGCCGCGCCGACCCCGACCAGGGACTCGACGAAGTCAGAGCCCGACAGCGAGAAGAAGGCGGCGTCGGCCTCGCCGGCCGTGGCCTTGGCGAGCAGCGTCTTGCCGGTGCCCGGTGGGCCGACCAGCAGGACACCCTTCGGCGCCCGCGCCCCGACCGCCGCATATTTGCTCGGGTCGGCGAGGTAGTCGCGGATCTCGCGCAGCTCGGCCACCGCTTCCCCAGCACCGGCGACGTCGTCGAAGGTGGTCCGGTCCGGCGCCTCGGCGCCGCGCTTGCGGCCCTTGCCGGTGAACTTCGAGAAGCCGGCGAAGGCGCCCGCTCCCCCGTCCTGGCCGATCCGGGTGAAGAGGACGAAAAGGCAGACGAGCAGCAGGATCGGAATCAGGAACTGGACGACGATCTGCTTCGCCGGCTTGTCCCACTGCTGGTCGACCTGGACGATCGCGCCGCTTTTGGTCAATTCCCTGACCATCGCCGAGGTTTGCGCGTCGGACTCCGGATAGGCCGCCCAGAGGACCTGCCCTTCTTTGGTGTCCATCAAGACGCGGGCGTCCTGGTCGAGCAGCGTCGCCTCAGCGATCTGTTTCTGATCGGCCAGCTTGCCCACCCGGCTGAGCGGAATCCGCTCGCCGCTGGTGCTCGGCTGGATATCGCCAAGCAAGTTGAAGAAGAGGAACGTCAAGACGAGCGAGGCGATGATCAGACCGGTATTGAGCGGGTCCTTGGCGAACCAGCGCCCTACCGCCACGAGTCGCTCGCCGAGCGCGCGGGTCACATCGCGTATGTCCACCTGTGGCGAGCGGACGGGTAGGCGGCCGAGGCGTTTACGTCCCGTCTGCTGTTCCTGCTGGTCTTGCATCTGCCCTCTCTGTCTTGCGTTTGATTTCGGAGTTCCCACACCGGCGCGACGCCCGGGCTCTTTGTGAGCCCGGGCGTCGCTTTCACCGGAATGTGAGCTTGGGATTACGTCGCTATTTCCTTTTTTTGAGCTTCAGCGTGAGGGAGGAGGTCGAGGTGTTCGACTCCCCGCCGGTCGGCGTGAAGATGAGCGTGAGCGTCACCTTCAGGCTGCCTTTGTCACGCAGCACTTTCTTTGCCGCGGCGCTGGGTTTCAGCACCAGGGCAAAGGTGCCGGCTTTGCTGGCGGTGAGGACCACCCGGCCGACTTTGATTTTGGCTTTGCCGTTTTTGGCGCTGCCGACCAGCTCGAGCTTGCCCGGGCCGGGAAGCTTGACCGAGATGGTGGCCCCGCCGGTTTTGGACGAGATCGACTTTTTCGGCATCGAGAACAGGTTGCTCGGCTTGACGGGCGGGGGAGCGCTGCCGCCGCCGTCACCTATGGGAGGAGTGCTGCCTCCGCCGCCACCACCGCCACCGCCACCACCGCCGGTGCCCTTGTTCCAGTCGACCTGGGCGACCCCCGCTTTCGCGAGGTCGAGGATCGCGGCCGGGAGCGGCGAGTAGTCGCGCGTGAACAGCTGAGCCTGCGCGTTGGTGGAGAGGCTGCTCTCCCAGTAGTCCTTGACCGTGCGGGCCTTGGACTCCTCGCCGGGGGTGTTCCCCCAGACGTCGGCGTTGTCTTCAAAGACCAACGCGTAGGTCAGCGTGCAGACCGCGTAGGCGCCCGCCGAGTTGACGCCGCTGACTTTGGACCAGTCCTCCAGCGTCGACGGGAGCGGATTCCCTTGGTTGGTGAAGACGGCGCTCTGGCAGTTGGAGCCCTCGTTGCCGTCGGTGCGGAACCCTTTCGCGTCGGCGGTCGGCTCCTGGAAGGTGCCGGCGCCCGGTCCGCTGGGAATCTGGGTCCAGTAGATGTCATTGTCGAACGCCGCGCCCGAGTTGGCCC
>DASUIY010000142.1:0-7892 GCA_036279555.1 Solirubrobacterales bacterium
GGCGACGATTCAGGCTCCTTTCCCTCTCAGCGAATCCGACTGGGAGGCGATGATGCGGGTTCTCGACGGCATGAAGCCGGGGCTCGTCCAGGCCGACGAGTAGCGGCTTACTTGTCCTCGGTGGCCCTGAACCGGCCATGCCGCACATTCCCCGGCTCCCAAACGATTCCCTCAAAGAACTCCCCGGGGTCAGCCTCCAACGCCGCCGCGAGCTTCGCCACAGTGTCCACGCGAGGGAGCCTCAAGCCGCGCTCAAGCTGCGAGACCTCCGTTCGATGAAGCGACGCCCGGTAGCTGACCTCATCTTGCGAGAGATCGGCACGCCTGCGCAGCCGTTTTAGGTTGTCTCCGAAGCGAGCCCCTATGTCGATCATGGAAGCTCCAACCGCTCAAAGTAGGCGAGCGCCGACGAAAGCCAGACGTTGGAGCCGCTGCACTCCAGCAGTGCGGCGCTGACAAGATCGCGGACGGCTCGCTCAGCCTCACCCGGCTCGAAGTCGCGGGCAAGCTCGGGGATCGCCAGGGACTTCGGGTGGGCCTCCAGCACAAGCGCCAGCACGGCCCGTTGCACCCCGCACTCAGAGCGCGGGTTAGCCTTCTCCTGCATGGGAAAGCACGTCCTTTCCTGTGCCAGGCCGGGGGGCGTTAGCGCGCCGCCCCGGCCGTTCTTCAGTTGACGGCAGGAAAGCTAGGCCGGAAGCGGCCCTCAGCGGTACGTGCTTCGGCTACACACTTGCCTAATGAGAGTGGCTGGCTGCGGGTCCTGTCGCGGGGGGAGGGGGGCGCTGCGGGCGGGCCACGGTCCGTCCTCGACCCCCCTCCCCCCACGCCACCCGCAGAGAGGCGGTCAGGTTCGTTGCCGGACCGCCTCGTAGAGCAGAGCGGTGGCAGCTGCGGAAACGTTTAGGGAAGCTGTTCGACCCTGCTGCGGCAGGGCAACCAAGCCGTCGCAAGCAGCCGAGACGCGGGGCCTGAGGCCTTTGCCCTCGCCACCCAGGACCAAGACGGTGGGACCGGTCAGGTCTGTGTCCCAGGGGGCTTGGCTTGCGTCGGCGTCGGCGCCCCAGACCCAGAAGCTGGCCTGCTTGGCTTCGGCGAGCCAGTCTGCGAGGTTGCGTACGCGGGCGATCGGCAGGTGCTCGACGGCTCCAGCGGACGCCTTGCAGGTGACCGCGGTCACCTCGGCGGAGCGGCGGTCGGGGATGACGAGGCCGGCGGCACCCGCAGCCTCGGCGGAGCGGCAGACCGCACCGAGATTGCGTGGATCCTGCACCTGGTCCAGCGCAACCAGCAGGGCGTTCTCCTTGCCCAGCAGCTCCCCCGCCCCCACGTAGGGGTACGGATCGACCTCAGCCACCACCCCCTGGTGGTCCGGCGACCCGCAAAGCCTCTCCAGCTCCTCACCGGAAGTCTCGGGCGCCCGCCAAACCCGGTGCACCCGCCGCCGCCCCCGCTCCACCTCGGCAACCGGCTGCTTGCCGTAGATGACCTGCGAGGCCATCAGGCCTTCGGCACGAGCTTCGCACCCTCAGCCGAGTCCCGAACCTCCCAGCCGAGAGCCGCAAGCTCGTCCCGAATCTCGTCAGCTCGAGCAAAGTCCTTGGCCGCCCGAGCAGCTTGCCGTTCCTCGAGCAGCTTCTCTGCCCCCTCGTCGGCCTCAGCTCCCTCATCCGGCTGGGCAAGGGAGCCGAGCCCGACGAGGTCGAGCATCTCCGCCAGGACCTCAGAAGCTTCGTCCCTTCCAACCTCTTCTCGATTCGCTTCTCCCACAAGCTCAAACACCTCGGCCATGGCTTTCGGCGTGTTGAAATCGTCGGCAAGCGCCTCGCGAAAGCTCTCGAAACGGGAGGCCGTCGCGCCGGCTGCGTCGGGGGAGGGTCTCCGGGAACTCCCGGCAGAGCCGGCCCGGAGACCCTCCCCCGACGCAGCCCCAACCGGGTGCTCCCGAAAGAAGTTCCTCAGCCTCTCGACCTGCGCCACGGCCTGCTCCATCTGCTCCGGCCCAAAAGCCAACGGCTGCCGGTAGTGCCCCGAGATGAGGTACGCCACCACCGCCTCGCGCCCGTAACGATCCAGCGCCTCGGACAGCTGAAAGATGTTGCCGTCGGATTTCGACATCTTCTCCGCCCCGGTCTCGATCATCCCGTTGTGCATCCAGGCCTTGGCGAAGGGCCGCCCGGCACCCTCGGACTGGGCGATCTCGTTCTCGTGGTGGGGAAAGATCAGGTCCGAACCGCCACCGTGGATCGCAAAGGAGGGGCCCAGCTCCTGCTCGGCCATCACCGAGCACTCGATGTGCCAGGCCGGGCGCCCAGGCCCCCAGGGGGAGTCCCAGGATGTGTCCTCGTCGGGCTTGCGCGCCTTCCACAGAGCGAAGTCGAGCGGGTCCTCCTTGAGCGACTCCGAGCCGGCCTCCTCGCCCTGGTCCATGTCCTCGGTTCGCCGGTTGGAGAGCTTGCCGTAGCCCTCGAAGCTCCGCACCCGGAAGTAGACGTCCCCGCCCGACTCGTAGGCGCGGCCCGCCTCGACCAGGTCGGCGATCAGCGCCACGATCCCCTCGATCGTCTCGGTCGCCAGCGGCTCCGCGTCGGGCCTGCCGAGCCCGAGACGATCGGTGTCACCGAGATAGGCCCGGGTCATCCGCTGCGCGAACTCGGCCGACCCCTCCCCCGCCTCTCGAGCGGCGACGTAGATCTTGTCGTTGACGTCGGTGACGTTGACGACGAGCTTCGCCCGGTACCCCTCCGCCTTCAGAAACCGCGCCAGAAGCGAAAAAACAACAAACGGCCGAGCGTTTCCAATGTGGATCCGGCTGTAGACCGTAGGACCGCAGGCGTAGATCCCAACCTCCTGCTCCCAGTCGAGAGTGACCACATCTCCGCTGAGCGTGTCTTTGATCCGCACCTCGCGCACGGGCGTGATGCTAGTGCGATCCTCCCGCGGGTGGCATGGGGCAGGGGGGTCGAGGACGTACACCTCGCCCGCAGGCCCCCCTGCCCCATGACAGGACCCGCGGGCCTAGAACGTTCTGTATCCCGAACCTGAGGCCGCGGACTCACGCCGCGCCCAGGATGGCGCTGTCGCATCCGCCGCCGCCAGAACCTCGCGGCGTGCCCGCGATGCGGTCGCCTTGATCTCGTCCTCGGCGGCGCGGCGAACCCGCTCCTCGCGCTGCTCGGCCTGCACCCTGATCCGCTCGGACTCGGCCTTCAGCGCCTCCTCGGCCCGCGCCCTCGCCTGCTCGGTCGCCTCGCCTTCGACCCTCTCGACCAGCGACCGCACGCGCTGCTCGGCCTCGCGCCGCACGTCCTCGGTGCCCTGCATCACGCGCTCCTCGATCTCGGCCTCGAGGCGCAGGGCGAGCTCATGCGCCTCGCTCGCGGCCGCCTCGGCTTCGGCGGCGCGCTGCTCGGCCGCCGCCACGCGCTGGTCGGCATCGAGCTTCGCCCGGTCGAACGCCTCTTCGTAGCGTTTCTCCGCTTCCCGCTCCGCCTTCTCGATCTCAGCGGCCAGCGACTCCTCCGCGCCGGCGCGGACTGATGCCAGCTCCGCCGCGAGCGCTTCCCGATCGCCATGTGCGCGCTTCTGCGCCTGCTCGAAAGCCTTCTCGGCCCGGTCGCGGGCCGCCTCGGCCCGAACCGCCCGCTCCTCGGCCGCACGCCTACGGTCGCGCTCGGCGGCGATTCGCTCGCGGCCCTCCTCCCCAAGCTTCCGCAGCGTGGCCATCGCCCGCTCCTTCAGCTCGGCACGAACCTCCTCGCTGCGCGCTTCGGCCCGGGCAACTCGCTCCTCGCTAACCCGAACCCACTCGAGCGCCTGGGCAGCCGTCTCGCGCAGCTCCTCGCTAGCCGCGCCAACCGCCTTCAAATGCCTCGCAGGCTCACCCATTGGCATTGCAACCTACAACCGCCATCGGAAGCCCTTCCACCCTTCCGCTCCAAGAAAGCAGCAATTAGGGAGGATCGCGCAAGAGCCCGTCCCGGCCGGGACGAGATGCAACGGGCCAACCCAACGCCTACCGGGACGGGCTCTTGCCCGCCCTCTCCCGCAGCTCCCGCTTGAGGACCTTTCCGGTCGCGTTTCGCGGCAGCTCCTCAAGGAACTCGATCTCGCGCGGCGACTTGTAGGAGGCGAGGTTGGCCTTGACGTGCGCCTGCAGCTCCTCCGCGGTGACGCCGGCCTCGGAGGCGATGACGACGAACGCCTTCAGCCGCTGCCCGAACTCCTCGTCCTCGACCCCGATCACCGCGACCTCGACCACGGCGCCGTGGTCGGCGAGCAGGTCCTCGACCTCACGCGGGAACACGTTCTCCCCGCCGGAGACGATCATCTCGTCGTCGCGGCCGTCGATGAAGAGCCGTCCGTCGGAGTCGAGATGGCCGACGTCGCCGCTGCAGAGCAGCCCGTCGATCGCCTCTTTGCCGCCGCCGCCGGTGTATCCCTCGAAGGACATTTCGTTGCCGACGAAGATCCGCCCGACCTCGCCGGTCGGGACCTCCCGCCCCGCCTCGTCGTAGAGCTTGACCACCGTGCCGCGCGGCGCCCGCCCCGCGGTGCCCGGCGCCGCCCGCAGGTCCTCCGGGGTGGCGACGGTCGCATAGGCGACCTCGGTCGAGCCATAGAGGTTGTAGACGGTGTCGCCGAATCGGTCCATCCACTCCGTGGCCAGCTCGCCCGGCAGGGTCGAGCCGGAGACCGAGGTGATCCGCAGCGAGGAGAGGTCATAGGCGTCGAGCGTCTCCGCGGGCAGCCGCAGGATGCGCTGCAGCATGACCGGCACGACGGCAAGGACCTGGGCGCGGTGCTCCTGGATCGCGGCCAGCGTGCCCTCTTCGTCGAAACGGCGGCGCAGCACCATCGTCGAAGCGGTGGGCAGGCTCATGACGAAGTGGAAGAAGCCCCATGAGTGGAAGAGCGGCGCCGCGATCATCATCGTCTCGCGCGCCCGGAAGGGAATCCTGTCGATCAGCGCCGCCAGCGACAGCAGGCCGTCGGGGCTGGAGCGCTGCGCCCCCTTCGGAGTGCCGGTGGTGCCCGAGGTGAGGATGACGAAGCGCGGTTTGTCGGGAGGCGGCTTCAGATTGGACTCGTCGCTGGCGGCGATCAAGGAGTCCAGGGTGTGCGTCTCCGGCTTCCCGTCGGCCCAGGCGACGATGCGCTCGATGCCGTCATCCACGTCCTCGAGCAGGCCGGCGAACTCTTCGTCGTAGACAAGCGCCTTGGGCGCCTCCCGCCGCGTCACCTCCACCAATTGGGGACCGGCGAACATGGTGTTGAGGTAGAGCGCGCTGGCGCCGATCTTTGCCGCCGCGAGGGTGGCCTCGATGAAGCCGCGATGGTTGCGGCACATGATGCCGATGCCGTCGCCATGCCCGATCCCCATGCCGGCGAAGGCATGGGCAAGCGCGTTGGTGCGGCGGTGCATCCGCTCGAAGGTGAGCGAGCCCCGTTCGTCGATCAGCATCGTCTCGTGCGGATATTTGTGCGCCGCGGTGGCGACGCCGGTCGCCGGCGAGGCGCCCCAGCGAAGGAAGGTGGCCGCGACTTTGGCGGCCCTGTCGGGCCGCGAGAGGCCGAGGACGCCGGCCTCGCGCAGGACCTTCACCTCGAAGACCGAGTCGGAGACGGACTGGCGCGCGCCAGCAGCTATGGAGCCGAGCTTCCCCATCGGAGCGAGAAGGTTATTCGCTATCGACAGAGGCCACCGCGATGCAGCCGATGCCCTCGCCGCGCCCGATCCAGCCCATGCCCTCGTTGGTGGTGGCCTTGACGCTGACCCGAGCCGAGGTCGCCTCGGCCAGGGTCCGCTCCATCTCCGCGCGGAAGGGGCCGATGCGCGGCTCCTCGCAGACGAGCGTCGCGTCGACGTTGACGATCCGGCCGGAGACCGTGCCGACCACCGTGCGCAGCAGGTCGATCGAGTCGGCATCGCGCCAGCGGTCCTCGTCGTCGGGGAAGAGCGTGCCGATGTCGCCCATGCCGGCGGCACCAAGCAGGGCGTCGATCACCGCGTGGGTGAGCACGTCGGCGTCGGAGTGGCCGGCGAGGCCCCGTGCGTGCTCGATCTCGACCCCGCCGAGGATCAGGCGGCGCCCCTCGGCGAAGCGGTGGCTGTCGTAGCCGATGCCTACGCTCATGACACGATCTCGCGCTTCGCTCCCGGCGCGAAGAACCAGAGATGCACGCTTGGTCGCTCCGCGCTCATTGGGTCAATCCTCGCGCACCGCCGGGCCGAGCGGCGCCAGGCGCCGCTGCCGCGCCTCGAAGACGCAGATCTCCTCCACGCCGAGCTCGCCGAGGAACCCGACCGCGTCCTCGTAGCGAAAGCCGACGTGCTCGGGGTGGTGGGCGTCGGAGGAGAGCGCGAAGGCGGCCCCGGCCTCGACGCACATCTCGGCGAAGGCGCGCGCGGGGTAGATCTCGCCAACCGGCTTGCGCAGGCCTGCCGTGGAGACCTCGACCGCGATGCCGCTCTCGGCGATCGCCTCGACCGCCGGCTCGTAGAAGTGCTGCGGATCGCGCTCGGGCACCGGCCGGCCGGCGCCCCAGACCTTGACCAGATCGGGGTGGGCGAGGACGTCGAAGAGGCCGGAGCGGGCGCACTCGGCAAGGGCGTCGAAGTAGCGGCGCCAGACCTCGTCTGCGTCCCCCCTGCGGTCCCAGACGTCCCAGCCCTCGTGGTCGACCGCTGCCTCGCCGACGAAGTGGACCGAGCCGACCACGTAGTCGAAGTCGCGCGCCTCCAGCAGCGTCGCGGTGCGGTCCTCGGCGCCGGGGACGAAGTCGCACTCGACCCCCAGCCGCAGCGGCGTCCCGCGGACGAACTCGCAGTAGGCGTCGAGGTCGTCGCGCGCCTGTTCCTCCCAGAACGGGTGGCGCCAGAGGTCGAGCGCCTGGGTGAAGCGGTAGACGTGCTCGGAGACTCCGAGCTCCTCGATCCCGGCCTCGCGCGCAGCTGCCAGGTAGCGGTCGACGTTCTCGCGGGTGAAGAAGCGCTCGCCCGGCGTGCCAGGGTCATCCGGGCGCAGGTGGAGGTGGTAGTCCGTGAGCATCGGACGCGCAGAGTAGGCGACCCGGGGCGCGGATACGCTGACGCCATGGTCCACCTGAGGATCGTCGTCCCCGAAGACCGCTCCCAGAAGGTCCTCGACCTGCTCGAAGCGGCGCCCTCCGCCTCCAACCTCGTCTTCCTCGCCGGCGCCGCCCGCCAGCCGCCCGGGGACGTCGTCCTCTGCGACATCGCCCGCGAGGAAGCGAGCGTCCTGATCGAGGACCTGAAGGAGCTGGGCATCGCGCGCGACGGCTCGATCGCGCTCGAGCAGATCGACTCCCAGCTCTCCGACGCCGCCGACCGGGCCGAGAAGGCGGCCCGCGGGATGCCTTCGGACGCCGTCGTCTGGGAGGAGGTCGAGGCTCGCACCTCGGAGACCACCGAGCTCGGCGGCAACTTCCTCTTCTTCATGGCCCTCGCCTGCCTGATCGCCTCGGTCGGCATCTTCACCGGCTCGCCGATCCTGATCATCGGCGCGATGGTCGTCGGGCCGGAGTTCGGGCCCCTGGCCGGGCTCTGCGTGGCGGCGGTCGAGCGGCGTCGCGGCGTCGCCGTGCGCTCGCTGGCCGCGCTCGCCGTCGGCTTCCCGGTCGGCATCACCGCCGCCTTCCTCTTCACGCTCTTCTGCGTCTCCGTCGGCTTGGTCGACTCGGGCTTCAAGAGCATCGACAACCCGCTGACCCAGTTCATCGCCGAGCCGGACACCTTCTCCTTCATCGTCGCCGCCTTCGCCGGCGCCGCCGGCATGCTCTCGCTCACCTCTGCCAAGTCGGGCGCGCTGGTCGGGGTGCTGATCTCGGTGACGACGATTCCCGCCGCGGCGAACATCGGCGTTGCGGCG
>DASUIY010000143.1:0-2743 GCA_036279555.1 Solirubrobacterales bacterium
AAGGGGGCAGCCTGGGACGAGGAGCGCGGCCGCTGGAAGTTGGAGACGAGCGCCGGATCGCACGAAGCCGACGTGCTGCTCACGGCCTGCGGCCAGCTCTCGGTGCCCACGGTCCCGCCGCTGCCCGGCTTGGAGAGCTTCGGAGGGCCAGCATTCCACACGGCCGAGTGGCGCCACGACGTCGACCTGGCCGGCAAGCGGGTCGCCGTGGTCGGCACCGGCTGCAGCGCGATTCAGGTCGTGCCGGCGATCCAGCCCGAAGTCGCCCAGCTCGACGTCTACCAGCGCTCCCCCGGCTGGACGTTCCCCAAGGGGGACTACGAGTACTCGCCGCGGGTGCGCGCCCTCTTCAAGCGCTTTCCGCTCCTGCACCGCCTCGACCGGACGCTGGTCTTCGCCTTCAACGAGTTCGGCGCGGTGGCGATGACCAGTCAGCGCTGGCTGCTGCCGGTTCTGCGCGCGATCGGCAGGCGACAGATCAAGTCGGCGATCGCCGACCCGGAGCTGCGCCGCAAGGTGACGCCGGGCGACGAGATCGGCTGCAAGCGGATCATGCTGACCGACGAGTGGTACCCGGCCCTCACGCAGTCCAACGTCGAGCTGGTCAACACGGGGATCGAGGCGATCGTGCCGGGCGGCGTCCGCGAC
The DNA here is from genome assembly GCA_036279555.1 of Solirubrobacterales bacterium. GTDB lineage: Bacteria > Actinomycetota > Thermoleophilia > Solirubrobacterales > 70-9 > VRUE01. The sequence continues at coordinate 649 of DASUIY010000143.1, forward strand.
GCGACCGGCGCCGAGCGGCCCGCCGACGTCCTCGTCCTCGCCACCGGCTTCGCCAGCCACGACTTCGTCGCCCCGATGGAGATCCGCGGCAGCGGCGGCCGCACGCTGGCCGAGGCGTGGGGCGAGGTGGCCCGGGCCTACCTCGGCCTCAGCGTGCCCGGCTTCCCGAACATGTTCCTGCTCTACGGGCCGAACACGAACGGCGGCACCGGCTCGGTCGTCAACACGCTCGAGTGCGGCATCGGCCACGTGCTCGCGGCGCTGCGCGAGATGGAGCGCGCCGGCGCGGAGCGGATCGAGGTCCGGCCCGAGGCCGCCGAAAAGTTCGACCGCGAGCTGCGGGCAGCCCTCGCCGCGACCGTCTGGCACAGCGGCTGCACCAACTGGTACGTCGACGAGAACGGCAACGACCCGAGCAACTGGCCCTGGCTCTGGAGCACGTACCGCCGCCGCACCGCGCAGCTTGCTTCCGGTGCATACTCTCTCGCCCGATGAGCGATAGCCCAGCCGCCAGCGCGCATCCGGCGCTCGAACCCGAGCACGTGCGCAAGTTCCTGCCGGAGAGCTTCCCCGGGGATCTCGGGATCGAGCCGCTGGAGATCAAGGACGACTTCGCCAGCGGCCGCATCGTCGTCGACAAGCGCCATCTGCACCCCGGCGGCTACGTCCACGGCGGGGTCTGGACCGCCCTCGGCGACACCGTCGCGGCCTGGGCCACCTTCCGCAACATCCCTTCCCGCCACAACTTCACCACGATCGAGCTGAAGCTCAACGTCTTCGCCGCGGGCCTGCTGGGCGACGAGATCGTCGCCACTGCGGTCCCCCTGCACGTCGGCAAGAGCACGGTCGTAATAGAGGTCAAGATCGAGCGACGCCGCGAGGGCTCCGAACCGCGCCTCGCCGCGAACATGATCGTCAGTCAGTTCGTGCTTCCGCCTCGGGATTGACCGGGGCTTCCCAGGCTTCGATCTGGGGGAGGCGCCAGAGAACGCTGGCGATCGTCAGTCCTATCGCGGCGCAGAACAGGGTCATGAACCACTGGGTTGGTCCGAGCAGCGTCATCTCGAAGAAGTCGCGAACCGGGGCGGCTGCCAGGATCAGGGCGAACAGCGCCCCCAGCCCCGCCACCATCGCCAGCATGTAGCTCTGGATCGCGATGTGCTCGCGACCCGGGCCGCGCTCGAGCAGGAGGACGAAGCAGAGGCCGAGCACGATCAGCGTCGTTGTCGCCGCGGTGCGGCCGGCCTCGAGACTGCCGCCGAGGACGGTGTCGACGAGGAAGAAGGAGAGGATCGAGCCCAGGGCGGTGGCAACGCCCGCCGGCACCGCGAAGGCGGCGAGGGCGCGCAGCAGCCGGCCCCGGTACAGCGGCCCGTCCGAGGGCGCCAGGGCGAGCACGAAGGAGGGGATGCCGATCGTCAGCAGCACGGCCAGGGTGAGGTGGCGGGGGAGGAAGGGGAAGGCGAACCCGGGGATGGCGACGAGCAGGATCAGCGCCGCCGCGTAGACGGACTTGGTCAGGTAGAGCCGCCCGAGCCGGTGGATGTTGCGGGCGATGCGGCGACCCTCGGCGACCGCCTGCGGCAGGCGCGCGAACTCGTCCTCGAGCAGGACCACGTCGGCCACGCCCTTGGTCACCTGCGCGCCCGAGCCCATTGCCACCGCCAGCCGAGCCTGCTTCAGCGCCGGCACGTCGTTGACCCCGTCGCCGATCATCGCGGTGTAGCGCCCCGAGGCGGCGAGCGCCGCCACCAGGGCCTTCTTCTGCTCCGGCTTGATCCGGCAGAAGACGGTGTTCCGCTGTGCCGCCTCGGCGAGCTCCTGCGGATCCTCGGGCAGCTCGCCACCCTCGATCGTGCCGGCGTCCGATGGGACCCCGACCGCCGCCGCGACCGCGGTCACCGTCGCCCGCGCGTCGCCCGAGATCAGCTTCAGGTCGACATCCTCTTCGCGCATGAAGGCGACCGTTTCCGCCGCGTCTGGCCGCAGCGTCTCCTCCAGCACGACAAGGGCAACAGGCGCCATTCGCGGTGCAGGCTGCTGTGATGGGTCTGTCGGCAGCGGTTCGCTGGCTTCGCCGAAGGCGACGACCCGC
>DASUIY010000144.1:0-2386 GCA_036279555.1 Solirubrobacterales bacterium
CACGTCGCGGAAGATCGGCGCGGCGACGTCGTTGCCGAACTGGGTCGTGCACTCGACCGTCGCCGCGATCGCGATCTGGGGGTCCTCCGCAGGGGCGAAGCCGATGACCCAGGCCTGGTTCTCGTCGGTGCCGCCGCCACAGGAGTCGTTGAAGGGGGTTTCCGCCGTTCCGGTCTTGCCGGCGACCGTCACCCCCGGGATCGCGGCGTTGGTGCCGGTTCCTTCGCTGACCACGCCCTGCATCGCGGTGTTCAGCTCCGCCGCCGTCTCCTCGCTGATCGGCTGACTGTACTCGGAGGGGTCGAGGCGATCGGTGACGCGGCCGTCGGGGTCGACGACCCGGCTCCAGATCTGCGGCTTCATCAGCCTGCCGCCGTTGGCGATCGCCGCCGCGACCTCGGCCATCTGCAGCGGGGTGGACAGCAGGCGCTCCTGGCCGATCGCAACCCGCGCGATGTCGATCGGGTCGCTGGGGCCGAGCAGCTCCCCTTCTTCGAAGATGCCGCTGGTCGAGAGCTGGTCGGAGGGGAGGTCGATCGCCGGCTTGGTGTTGAAGCCGAAGCGGTCCATGTATTCGAACAGCGTGTCCTGCCCGACCTGTTCGCCGAGCTGGGCGAACCAGGTGTTGACGGAGTTGGTCAGAGCGGTGTCGAGGGCGATCGGGCCGAAGTCCTCGTCGAAGTCGTTGTGCAGCTCCTGCCCCTGGACGTCCAGGACGCCCGGCGCGTCGATCGTCGTCTCCGGCGTGATCGTGCCGCTGTCGAGGCCGGCGGCGGCGGTCAGCACCTTGAAGGTCGAGCCGGGCGGGCGCTGGCCCTGCGTGGCCCGGTTCACCAGCGGCGCTTCCAGCTCGTTTTCGTTCAGCTCGGTCAGTTCGTAGGGCACGCGATTGGGGTCGAAGGGCGGGTTTGAGGCGAGCACCCTGATGCGCCCGCTCTGCGGGTCGATCGCCACCACCGCGCCGAAGCCCGCCGCCTCCAGGCCTTCGAGCGCCACCGCCTGGGCGGTTGCGTCGAGATTGGTGACGACGTCGTTGCCTTCCTGGGTGCGGCCGCGCAGCTCGTCGAGGATCGAGGTGAATTCCGAGTCGTTGCCGACCAGCTCGTCGTTGTGGAACTGCTCGAACTCGCTGTCGCCCTCTTCGACGAAGCTGTAGCCGATCGGGTGGCCGTAGAGCGGCCCCTCCGGGTAGCGGCGCACGTAGCGCAGCGACTCCCCCCTCCCCTTCGGGACCGAGCGGGCGATCACGGTGCCGTCGGCCGCCAGGATCCGGCCGCGCTTGATCTGCTGCTGCTCGAACAGCGGGCGTGTGTTGGCGTCCTCTTCCTCCAGCGCCTCGGCGTCGAAGACCGACCAGTACGAGGTGAACCCGATCAGCACCGCGAAGAGGGCGACGATCAGGCTGAAGAGCTTGACGATCTGGGGGTTCACCGGTTCTCCAGGGCGAGGCCGCCGAGGCGGGCTTCGGCTCCGGCCTCTCGCCGGGCCCGGTCGGAGACAAGCAGGAGCAGGGCCAGCAGGACGAAGTTGGCGACGATCGAGCTGCCGCCATAGCTGATGAAGGGCAGGGTGACGCCGGTCAGCGGGATCACCCGGGTCACGCCGCCGATGATCACGAAGGCCTGGATCGAGAAGACCGCGGTCAAACCGGTCGCCAGCAGCTTCGAGAACCCGTCGTCGGCGATCAGGGCGATCTTGAAGCCGCGGGCGGCGATCAGGAGGTAGATCATCACCACGCCGCAGGCGCCGAAGAGGCCGAGCTCGTTGACGATCAGCGAGTAGATCGTGTCGGTCTGGGCCGCCGGCAGCAGCGCATCGCCGGTGCCGGGGATCGTGATCAGCGCCTGTCCGAAGCCCTTGCCGAAGAGCCCGCCGTCGGCCTGGGCGAAGATCGACTGGAGGATCTGGTACCCGCTGCCCTTCGGATGGGCGTAGGGATCGAGCCAGATCTCGACCCGGTCGTGCACGTGCGGCACGGTCGAGGCGAAGAACCAGGCGCCGACGAGGAACATCGCCATCCCGATCGCGACGAAGGAGAAGCGGCCGGTCGCCACGTAGAGCAGGGCCAGGAAGGCGGCGAAGAACATCAGCGAGCTGCCGAGGTCGCGGATGAAGACGAGCATGAACATCGACGCGCCCCAGACCACCAGCATCGGGCCGAAGTGCTTGAGCGGCGGCAGCGTCACCCCGAGCACGCGGCGGGCGCCGACGATCAGCACCTCGCGGTGCTCGCGCAGGTAGCTGGCGAGGAAGACGACGAGGCAGATCTTCGAGAACTCGGCCGGCTGGAAGGCGAGGGGGCCGAGCTTGACCCCGAGGTAGGCGCCGTTGACCTGCTGTCCGATTCCCGGCAGGCGAGGCGCCAGCAGCAACAGCAGCCCGACCA
>DASUIY010000145.1:0-8120 GCA_036279555.1 Solirubrobacterales bacterium
AGCGAGGCTCCTGCCGAGCGTTTTGGGGAGGGGCACCCGCCACCCCCACCCAACCCCGCGCGAGCTACCCCGATACGGGCGCTACGCCAGCCGCCATTTCGCGAAGCTGCTCCGCATCGAGCCAGTGGTCGTTCGTATCGCTGGCATAGCGGAAGCCCGGCGGCAACTCTTCCCCTGTCGGGAAGCCGGTCGTGCGCCAGTAGGGGAAGGCCGGGTAGACCGCGTAGTAGGTCTCGAAGCGGACGGCGTGGCGGGCCTCGTCGGGGGTCAGCAGGATCTCGTGGACCTTCTCGCCGGGGCGCACGCCGATGATCTCCTGCTCTACCCCCGGCGCGAGCGCCTCGGCCAGGTCCATCACCGACATGCTCGGGATCCGCGGCACGAAGACCTCGCCGCCCTGCATCCGCTCCAGGCTCGCGATCACGAAGTCGACCGCCTCGTCGAGGGTGATCCAGAAGCGGGTCATCGCCGTGTCGGTGATCGTCAGCTTCCCCTCCGTGGCCTGGCGCTTGAAGAGCGGGATCACGCTGCCGCGGCTGCCGACCACGTTGCCGTAGCGGACGGTGGAGAAGCGCACGTTGGAGTCGCCGGCGTAGACGTTGCCCTGGGTGACGATCTTCTCGGCGCTGAGCTTGGTCGCGCCGTAGAGGTTGACCGGGTTGACGGCCTTGTCGGTGCTGAGGGAGACGGTGCGCGGGACTCCGTGCTCGATCGCCGCGGTGACCACGTTCTCGGCGCCGATGATGTTCGTCTGCACCGCCTCGAAGGGGTTGTACTCGCACGCCGGCACCTGCTTCAGCGCCGCCGCGTGGACGATCACGTCGACGCCGCGTACGGCCATCCGCAGCCGGCTGAGGTCGCGCACGTCGCCGATCAGGAAGCGCAGCCGCTCGTCGGGAACCGCCTGTCGCAGCTCGTGCTGCTTGAGCTCGTCGCGGCTGTAGATCCGCACCGCGGCCGGTTCGTGGTCGCGCAGCAGGTGCTCTACGAAGCGCTTGCCGAAGGAGCCGGTGCCGCCCGTGACGAACACCGTCTTGCCCTTCAGCTCGGGGCTCGGTTCTCTCGCGGAGGCGTCGGTCATCGGCGTCGGCGGAGCGGCTCCCACGCTGCCCCGGCTGCGCCAGTCTAGATGACTGAAGCCCAAATCCCACGGCCACGGCCGAAGCGCTTGGCAGGCTGCTTCCCGCTACGGTTCGCGAGGCCGGTGATCCCCTACTCGAAGCAGAGCCTCGACGCCGAGGACAGGGCCGCGGTCGCAGCGGTGCTCGAGGGGGACTGGCTCACCCAGGGACCGGCCGTGAGCGACTTCGAGGAGGCAGTCGCCGCCCGCTGCGGCGTGCCCCACGCGGTCGCCTTCTCCTCCGGGACGGCGGCGCTCCACGCAGCTGCCTTCGCCGCCGAAGTCGGCCCCGGCGACGAGATCGTGACCAGCGCGATCACCTTCGCCGCCAGCGCCAACTGCGGCGCCTACCTCGGCGCCCGCCCGCTCTTCGCCGACATCGAGGCGGAGACGTGGAACGTCTCCGCGGCCACCCTGGAGGCGGCGATGACGCCCAAGGTCAAGGCAGTGATCCCGGTCCACTTCGCCGGCCTGCCGGCGCCGATCGAGCCGATCCGCGAGCTGGTCGGCCCCGGCGTCACGATCATCGAGGACGCGGCGCACGCGCTCGGCGGCCACTCGGGCGAGGGGGAGGTCGGCTCCTGCGCGCACACTGAGATGGCGATCTTCAGCCTCCACCCGACCAAGGCGATCACCTCCGCCGAGGGCGGCGTCGTCACCACCCGCGACCCCGAGCTGGCCGAGCGCCTCGCGGTCTTCCGCCACCACGGCATGGTCCGCGACCCCGAGCGCTTCCTCCACCCCGAGGGCGCCGGCGACGAGGGGCCCTGGTACCACGAGCAGCAGCACCTCGGCTTCAACTACCGGCTCTCCGACCTCCACGCCGCGCTGGGCCACTCGCAGCTGGGCAAGCTCGACGCGCACGTCGCCGCCCGCAACGCGGTCGCGACCCGCTACCGCGAGGGCCTGGCGGGAATCGACGGCCTCGGCCTGCCCCCGCAGGCCGGCGAGGACGCGCTGCACGCCCACCACCTCTTCGTCGTCCACCTGCGCGACGGGACGGCCCGGCGGCTGGCGCTCTACCGGCGGTTGCTCGAGAACGAGATCCGCACCCAGGTCCACTACATCCCCGTCTACCGCCACCCTTACTACCGCAGCGCCTTCGGCTACGGCCCCGGCCTCTGCCCCGAGGCCGAGCGCTACTACTCCGGCTGCCTCTCCCTCCCCTGCTACCCGGACCTTTCCCCGGCCGAGCAGGACCGGGTGATCGAGGTCGTGCGCGAGGCGATGAGCGATGCCTGAGCGCGCGCGCCCCCCGGCGAGCTTCGAGATCGGCGGCCGCCCGGTCGGCGAGGATCACCCCACCTACGTGATCGCCGAGGCCGGCGCCAACCACAACCGCGACCTGGCGGTCGCCCGCGAGCTGGTCGACGTCGCCGCCGAGGCCGGTGCCGACGCGGTCAAGTTCCAGACCTACTCGGGCGAGGCCCTCTACTCGACGAAGGCGCCCGGCTTCGAGTACCTGGCGCCGCTCACGGAGAAGAGCCCCTCCGAGCTGCTCGAGGACATCGCCCTCCCCCGCGAGTGGCAGGTCGAGCTGCGCGACCACGCCGCCGCGAAGGGGATCGCCTTCTTCTCCAGCCCCTTCGACGTCGAGGCGATCGCCGAGCTCGACGCGCTCGGCGTGCCGGCGATGAAGATCGCCTCCTTCGAGATCGTCGACCCGGTGCTGATCGCGGCCGCGGCCGCCACCGGGCGCCCGCTGCTGATCTCGACCGGGATGGCGACGCTGGGAGAGGTCGAGGCGGCGCTGCGCGACGCCACCGCGGCGGGCGCGACCGGGGTCGGGCTGATGCAGTGCACGTCGGTCTACCCGGCCGCCCCGGAGATCGCCAACCTGCGGGCGATGGCGACGATGCGCACGGCCTTCGGCGTTCCCGTCGGCCTCTCCGACCACACCACCGGGATCGCCGTGCCGATCGCCGCGGCGGCGCTGGGCGCGGCGTTCGTCGAGAAGCACTTCACCCTCGACCGCACGATGGAGGGGCCCGACCATCCCTTCGCCCTTGAGCCGGGAGAGCTGAAGGCGATGGTCGCCGGCATCCGCGAAGCCCAGGCGGCGCTCGGCGACGGCCGCAAGGACGGCCCAGGGCCGGAGGAGGCGAAGGAGATGTACGGGCTGGCCCGCCGCAGCCTGATCGTCGTCGGCGACCACCCGGCCGGCACCGTGCTGAGCGAGGAGATGCTGACCCGCAAGCGGCCCGGCTTCGGCATCACCCCCAGAGACCTGGAGAAGGTCGTCGGCCGCACCCTCCGGGTCGCCGTCGAGCACGACGACGTCCTCACCTGGGAGATGCTCTGACGGGCGAGGGCCCGACGCCGCAGCGTGCCCGCCTCGTCGCCGACGCGGGCACCGGGGCGGGGCTCGGTCACCTGGCTCGCTGCACGGCCCTCGCCTGCGCCCTGGGCCCCGCCGGCTTCGAGGTCGAGACGTTAGGCCTGGGCGCCGAAGAGGAGATCGAGCTCGACGGCGTGCGCTGGGAGCCGTGGCAGCTCGACGTCGCCCTCGTCGGGGCGATCACCGGCCCGGCCCCCGACCTGCTCGTGCTCGACACCTACGACCGCCTCGCCTGGCAGCGCGTCCCGGAACTGCCGCACCGGCTTCTCGGCGCCTTCGCGGACGCCCTGCCGCATCCCGGCGCGGCCGGCATCGTCATCGGGCCCCAGTACGGGCCCGGCCACGACGACCCCGGCCTGGAGTTCGCCTGCCTGCGCCGGCCCTTCTGGGACGTCGCGGCGCGGGTGCTGCGGGACTCTCCGGAGCGGGTCCTGATCACGACCGGGAGCGGCGATCTCGGCGGGCTGGGGAGCCGCATCGCGGCGCACCTCGGCGAGCGCCTGCCGCAGGTCGAGATCGAGCTCGTCTGGGGGCCGGGGTTCGCCGGCGAGCCACCGCCGGGGGTTGCGGTGCTCGACCGGCCCCCCTCGCTGCTGGAGCCGCTGCTGCGAGCCGACGCGGTCGTCTGCACAGGAGGCCAGACGATGCTGGAGGCGGCCGCAGCCGGAACCCCGGCGGTGGTGCTCGAGGGCGCTCCGAACCAGCGCCTGCAGATAGCCAGGCTCGCCGCCCGCGAGGCCATCCTCCTCGTCGACGAGGAGGAGATCCCGCAGGCCCTCGAGGGCCTGCTCGGCTCGGCCTCGCAGCGGCGGCGGCTCTCCAGCCGGGCGCAGGAGGCGGTCGACGGGCGCGGGGCGCTTAGAATCGCTGCGGAGCTCGCGGCGCTGGCGCAGCGCTGAGCGACTCCGGGGAGGAAGCCGTGTTACCCCAACGTGGAGCGCAACGAGTGAGAGTGCCGAGAACGACGATCGCCGTCGCAGCCCTGTCCGTGCTGCTGGCCGTGCTCGCGGCCGGCGGCGGCACCGCGGCCGGGGCGGCCTTCCCCGGCGCCAACGGCCGGATCGCGTACGCCTCCAACCAGGACGGCAGCTGGGACATCTACGCGATGAACGCCGACGGGAGCGGCAAGCGACAGCTGACCAGCGGCCCGGGCAACGACACCCAGCCCTCCTACTCCGCCGACGGCAGCCGCATCGTCTTCGCCTCCAACCGGGCGGGCAACTACGACATCTACGCGATGAACGCCGACGGGAGCGGGGTGACGCGCCTCACCGCCGACCCGGGCAACGACACGCAGCCGGCGTTCTCCCCCGACGGCACCCGGATCGCCTTCGTCAGCATCCGCTTCGGCAGCTGGTACACGGACCTCTTCCTGATGAACGCGGACGGCGGCAACCAGACCCGCATCGTCAGCGAAGGCGGGATCGAAGAGACGCCCACGTTCTCGCCCGACGGCCAGCGGATCGCCTTCGTCCGCACCGCCGGCCCCCGCAAAAACCTCTTCTCCGTCGGCCTCGACGGCGGGGGACTGGCCGCGCTCACCAGCACCGGCGCCGACGACCGCCAGCCCTCCTTCTCGCCGAACGGCCAGCGGATCGCCTTCGCCAGCCGCCGCGACGGCAAATTCGAGATCTACACGATGGCCTCCAGCGGCGGCGGGGCGACCAAGCTCACCGACAAGCCGGTGAGCCAGATGCCGGCCTTCTCCCCAAACGGGCAACGGATCGCCTTTGCCCGGGGCGGCAGCATCTTCACGATGAACACGAACGGCGGTAACGAGGTGCGGCTGACGAACGAGGGCGGCGCGCAGGTTTGGCCGACCTGGCAGCCCCTCCCCGGCGGCACCTCCGGCGGTGGGGGCTCAGGCGAAGGAGGGGCCTCGACCAAGCTCCGGATCGGCAAGCCGATCCTCAACCGACGCCAGGGCACCGCGAAGTTGCCGGTCACGGTCCCCGCGGCGGGAACGCTCAAGCTGAAAGGCAAGGGGGTCAAGCCCTCGTCCCGCTCGGCCGGAGGGCCTACGACGGTGAAGCTCCTGGTCAAGGCGAAGGGGAACGCACTGAGGAGTCTCGCCCAGAAAAGCAAGGCCAAGGTGAAGGTGCTCGTCACCCACACCCGCAAAGGCGGCGGCACGGAAACCGCCGCCAAGACGCTGACTCTACGCAAAGCCCGCTAGGCGGTCGTTCAGGATGCTGCCTGCCGATGCCCCCGAAATGACCCTGCGCCCCGCCTCAGAGGCCGACGCCGGACGGTTGCTCGAGTGGCGCAACGACCCAGACGCCCGCGCTGCCTCCCGCAACATCGCCGAGGTCGGCGCCGCGGAGCACACCGCCTGGCTGGCCGCAGTGCTCGCCGACCCCCACCGCCAGCTGCTGATCGGCGAGCTGGACGACAAGCCGGTTGGCCAGGTCCGCTTCGACCGCCTAGGCGAAGACCGCTACGAGATCAGCGTTGCCCTTGCGCCGGCGGTGAGGGGCCAGGGCCTTTCCTCGTCTCTCATCGCTCTCGCAGTTGAGAAGCTTCACGAATCGAGCCCCGGCGCCATGGTGGAGGCCCACGTGCGAGATGGAAACGATCGCTCGCTCTCGGCCTTTCGCGGCGCGGGCTTTCGCCCGACCGGCAAACAGGCGGACGGCTTCCTGGTACTGGTGGCATAAGGCCATCGGGGGTCCCTCCTCAGGAACTCCCGCGAAGCGGCCTGAGGAGGGACCCCCGATGGCCTTACCTATCCGGTTGGCAATTCGGCGGAGAAGGCCCGATAGCCTGTGCGGGTGGCCACGCCGACTCGCCGGGTTGGCGCTCCTACGCTCGACTTCTTCGTCGTCGGCGCCGCCAAGGCCGGCACCACCGCTCTCCACCACCTGCTCCGGACCCACCCCGAGCTCTGCCTGCCCGAGGGTAAGGAGCTGCCCTACTTCGTCACCCCCAGACACGCCTACTACGAGTCCCCGGCGGAGTTCTTCGCCGACGCATTCGAGCACCGTGGCGAGGGACAGCTGTGCGGGACGGTGACCCCGCAGTACCTCTACGGCGCCCTGCTCGGGCCGGACCGCTCGGCCGCCGCCTCGGACTCGCCCGAGACGACGATCCCCGGCCGGATCCGCGATGCCTACCCCGGCGCGAAGCTGATCGCGATCCTGCGCGACCCGGTCGCCCGCGCCCGCTCGCACCACCGCATGTCGGCGATGAGAGGGATCGAGCGGCGCCCCTTCGACCTGGCGGTCGACGAGCTGCTCGCGCCCGCCGCCCTCGCCGAGTCCCGAGCAAGGCCCGACGAGACCAACAGCTACGTCGTCCTCGGCGAGTACGGCCGCCTGCTGGGGGGCTATCTCGACGTCTTCCCCCGCGAGCAGCTGCTCGTCCTCTTCCAGGGCGACCTGGAAGAGGACCCGGGCGCCGTCTGCGCGGAGGTGTTCGCCTTCCTGGGGGTCGACCCCGGCTTCCGTCCGCCCAACCTCGGCAGCCGCTACCACGACGGTGGCAGCCACCGCCGCTTCGCCTGGCTCGACCTGACCAGCTGGCAGCGCGCCGCCCGCCGCTCGGCGCTGCTGAGCGGACTCTGGCGGCGGGTCCCCCGCTCGCAGCGCCGGCGCGTCCTCAAGCGCTTCAACCTCGCTTCCCGGCGGCTCTTCCTCTGGAACCGCGTCGCCGTCGACACCGAGGCGGAACCCGACACCCCGAGCCCCGAGACGCTAGCCAGGCTGCGCGCCCACTACCGCGAGGACGAAGCACGCCTTCGCGAGCTGCTCGGCGCCGCCCCGCCCTGGGCCGAGCCCGAGCACCGCACCTAAGACCCTTCCGGTGCGCCTTATGGACCTCACAGGTCCATAAGGCGCACCGGAAGGGTGGGACGGCTCAGGCCTGGGCAGGCTCCAGGCGCGGCGGCTCCGCCGGCGCAGTGGACTCGGAGGGCTCGGCGGCTGCACGGCGCTCTCCGGGCCGCCAGAGGGCGACGACGATGCAGATGAAGACCGAGACGATCTGCACCCGGTATCGGAACGCGGTGCCCGCGTTGCCCGAGCTGAGCGAGTAGGCCATCAGCAGGAAGAAGCCCAGGTAGATGAGCGGCCCGGCACGGGTCATGATGCTGCCCCGGCTCCGGTACAGGGTCCTGATGAGGAAGAAGAGCGCGGTGTAGGCCGCCGCGGTGCCGAGCAGGCCGAGCCCCTGGCTGATGTTGCCGAGCTGCCAGGGGAAGGGCCGCAGCAGGACGTCGAGCGAGCGCTTCGGCAGGTTCGCGACGATCGCGCCGCGGGTCGAGAAGTCGACCTGTTCCAGCTTCAGGTTCGAGTTCCCCGAGGTGTTCGCTTCCTGGGAGCGCTGGACGTTTTTCTCGAGGTTCTCCTCGGTCGAGGCGTTGAGCACGGTGGGCGCGGCGACCGCGGCGAAGAGGATGACCGAGGCGACCAGGGCCCAGGAGCGGATCGCCGCCCGATGCTCCGCCCTCAGCCCCGCATGCAGGAGGATCGCCGCGCCCGCGGCGATCAGGAACCAGCCGGCGTACTGGCGAGTGGCGACCGCGATCAGGCAGCCCGCGACAACCATGACCAGGTAGCGCGCTTCCCCCCGCCTCCAGACCTTGGAGCCGCCGAGGGCGACGAGGCCGATCGCGAGCAGCATGTTCGCCTCCTTGTGCAGGAGGCTGGAGAAGAAGAGGCTGGC
>DASUIY010000146.1:0-5284 GCA_036279555.1 Solirubrobacterales bacterium
TGACCAAGGCGACGCTGGAATCCGGAACGAAGGCCGGCGGCGAATGAGCACCCAGCCCGAGCCGGTTCGCCCGCCCACTCCCGGCATGCCCGGCCGCTCGCCGGCGGAGATCCGCCGCGACATCGACCTCCAGCGCCGCGACCTCGGCCGCTCGGTCGAGCAGCTCCGCGGCCGTGTCGCCGAGCTGACCGACTGGCGCCGCCAGGTGTACGAGCACCGCTCCCAGCTGATCGTCGGCGCGGCGGTTGCCGGCTTCGCGCTCGGCGGCCTGATGATGCTGCGCCGCCGCCGCTAGAGGCTCGAGCCCGTGGCCGACCTGGGGGAGATCCGGCAGATGATCGAGGCGGCGCTGCCGGGCGCCGAGGTCGAGGTCGTCGATGAGACGGGCACCGCCGACCACCTGCGGGCGACCGTGACCGCGCCCCAGTTCGACGGGCTCTCCAGGCTCGACCAGCACCGCCTGGTCAAGGCCGCGGTCAAGGCCCGCTTCGACGACGGGGCCATCCACGCCCTCTCCCTGAGGACCAAGCCTCTATGAGGGTCGGCTGAACGATGCCCCCGTATAAGGGGGTCAACCGACCAGTCTCTACAATCGCCGTATGGCCGACGCCGAGCTGAAGCAGAAGGTCGAAGAGCTGATCGCCGCCAACCCGGTGCTGCTCTTCATGAAGGGCACCCCCGACATGCCGCGTTGCGGCTTCTCGATGCGGGTCGTGCAGGTGCTCGACTCAGTCGACGTCGAGTACGGCGCGATCGACGTGCTGCCGGCGCTGCAGCCCCTGCGCGAAGTCACCGCCGAGATCTCCGACTGGCAGACCTTCCCCCAGCTCTACGTCAACGGCGAGCTGGTCGGCGGTGCCGACATCGTCGAGGAGATGTTCGAGTCCGGCGAACTCGCCGAGGCGCTCGGGGTTGAGCAGCCCGCGGTCACTCCGGCCGCCGCCGCACCTCAGGCGCCGCCTCTCCAAATCGAATAGCGCTCCGTCGCATAGACCGAGCAGATCAAGGACGCAGGGAGCGTGGCGTGCTCTGCACGCGAGCGACCGAGGACGCCGAGATGCGAAGGGCTAGGCGACGGAAGCGGCAGCATCGTCCTTCACCTGGAAAGACGATCCGCAGCCGCAGGCGGCGACGACGTTCGGGTTGTTGACCTGGAAGCCCGCGCCCTGCAGGCCTTCCACGTAGTCGACCTCGGAGCCGAAGACGAACTGCATGCTGACCTTGTCGACGATCACCGAGACGCCGTCGACCTCGAAGACGTGGTCGTCGTCCTTGACGCGATCGAAGGCGAGCGCGTACTGGAAGCCCGAGCAGCCGCCGCCGCGGACGGCGACCCGAAGGGCCTGGCCCTCGGAGCCCTCCTGGGAGCCGAGCAGCTCGCCGATCTTGCCGGCCGCCTTCTCGGTGAGGGAGATGGCCGCCTGCGTGGTCTCGGTCTGAGGGTCGGTCACTTCACAAAGTGTAGCGAGAGACCTGAGAGAATCGCTCAGCCTTGAGCTCCAGCGCTGACATCGCGGTCGTCTGCGACACGACGGCCTACCTGCCCGCCGAGCTGGTCGCCTCGAACGGGATCCATGTCGTCAGCCTCTACGTGGCGGTCGACGGCGTGCAGGAGCCGGAGTCCGAGATCTCCGATTACGCCGCCTTCTACGAGCGCCTGCGGGCTTCCGAAGACGGAGCGACGACCTCACAGCCCTCCGTCGGGGACTTCGTCTCGGTCTACGAGCCGCTGCTCGACGAAGGCCGCGAGATCGTCTCGATCCACATCTCCTCCGGCATCTCGGGCACCTTCGAGGCGGCAGGGCAGGCGCGCGAGCGGCTCGTCGCCGAGGGCAAGGGGGGGGAGCGGATCCACCTCTTCGACTCGCGCTCGGCCTGCGGCGGGATGGGCTACTCGGTGCTCGCGGCCGCCGCGGCTGCCCGGGCCGGCGGCAACAGCGAGGCGGTCCTCGCCCGTGCCCAGCAGGCCCGCGAGGAGCTGAAGATGTGGTTCGCGATCGACACGCTCGAGTACCTGCGGCGCGGCGGCCGTATCGGCGGCGCCCGCGCATGGATCGGCTCTGCGCTGAAGATCAAGCCGATCCTCACCCTGGAGGAGGAGATCACCCCGGTCGAGCGCGTCCGCACCCGCGCCCGCTCGATCGAGCGCCTGCGCGACTACGCCCGCCAGCGCCACGAGTCGGGCCTCGACGCCTGGGTCATCCAGCACATCCAGGACCCCGAGACCGCCGGCGCCCTCGCCGACGACTGCCGCGAGATCTTCGGCTGCGAGCCCGTCTACATCTCCGAGATCGGCCCCGTCATCGGCGCCCACGTCGGCCCCGGCCTGCTCGGCGTAGGCAGCGTCAGCAATGAAGTTCTCAGCTAACTAAAGAGCCCTGCAGGGGCTCAGACCCGCTCGCCCAGGGTCTCGAGCATCTCCTCGACCCGGACGAACTTGACGCGGGGGCGGCCGTGGGGCTCGCCGCGGCCGACCTCGGCCTGGTCGATCGCCTGCCAGTCCTCGAAGCTGACGTAGCGCACGCCGCGCTCGGCAAGCAGCTCCTCGACCGCGGAGGGTGACGGATTCGCTGGGCTGAGCAGGGTCTGCGAGCCGATGTCGGCGAGCAGGTGCTGGACCGTCTCCAGCGCGTCTTTCTTGTTCGTCCCGATCACGCCCGACGGGCCGCGCTTGATCCAGCCGGCCGTGTAGTGGCCTACCTTGTGGCCGGAGTCGTGGGAGTCGAGCACGCGCCCGCCCTCGTTGAGGATCAGGCCGCGCTTCTCGTCGAAGGGGACGCCCTCGATCGGCACGCCGGTGTAGCCGACCGAGCGCAGCACCAGGCCGCACTCGAGCTCTTCGCGCTCTCCCGTGTCGCGGGCGCGCAGCGTGCCGCCGTCCTCGACCAGCTCGTTGCGGCCGATCACGATCCTCTCGACCTTGCCGTCGCCCTGGATCTCGACCGGCGAGGCGAGGAAGCGCAGGACGATCCGCTGCGTCTTGCCCTCCGGCTCGCGCTGGGAGAACTCGCGCAGCGTCTCGACGTTGACCCGGGTCGTCTTGTCGGCCTCCTCGGACTCCAGGTAGGCGGCGCTCGCTGGGTCGAGCTCGACCTCGGCGGGGTCGACGATCACGTCGGCGTCCTCCATCTCGCCCAGCTCCTTGATCTCAGGGTTGGTGAAGGCGGCCTGAACCGGCCCGCGGCGCCCGAGCACGACGATCTCGCGGATCTTCTTCGCGTCGAGCATCTCGATCGCGTGGTCGGCGGTGTCGGTCTGGCGCAGCTCGTGGTCGGTCAGCGCCAGCATCCGGGCGACGTCCATCGCCACGTTGCCGTTGCCGATCACCACGGCGCGCTCGCAGGAGAGGTCGAACTCCTCGCTGGCATAGTCGGGGTGGGCGTTGTACCAGCCGACGAAGGCGGTGGCGGCGTGGCTGCCGGGCAGGTCCTCGCCGGGGATGCCGAGCTGGCGGTCGGTCTCGCAGCCGACCGTGAAGACGATCGCGTGGTAGAGCCGCTCGAGGTCCTCGACCTCGACGTCGTGGCCGACCTTGACGTTGCCGAAGAAGCGGAAGCCCTCGCGCGCGGCGGTTTTCTCGTAGACCCGGATCACGGACTTGATCTTCGGGTGGTCGGGCGCGACGCCGCCGCGGACGAGGCCGAAGGGGGTGGGGAGGCGGTCGAAGAGGTCGACTTGGGCGTGCACGTCCTCGCCCTTGAGGATGTGCTCGGCGGCGTAGAAGCCGGACGGGCCGGCGCCGACGATCGCGACGCGGACGGGGCTCTCAGGGGTTCCGATCTTGGTCATGGGAGCGGGGAAGGATAGGGAACTCGCGTCGCCGGTTACGCGGCGAGCAGCATCTCGGTGCAGTCGGGGCAGATGCCATGGCTGAGAGCGGGAAGCTCGGGCCGGCCGAACAGCTCCAGGCGCCGCGCCGCCTCCTCGACCTCGACCCACTCGCCATCGACCTCGAAGCGGTCGCACCACCCGCACATGGTCAGGGCCTCCTCGCCGCGCGGCGCCTCGGGGTCGAGCAGCGGCTGCGGCTCCTCGCGCTCCTCCTCGCAGCGCAGCCGCGCGGAGAACAGGACGGCGCGCCCGCCCGGCCGGGCGACGATCCGGATGTCCATCTCCCGTCTCACCTCCGGCCCGTCGCAGCGGAAGGGCAGCTCCACGTCTCCAATCTCGTCGCGGACCCGCCGCACCAGCATCCGCTGCAGCTTCTTCATCTCCTCGCCGGCGACGTAGTCCCAGAGCGAGCGGCCGAGGCTGGTCGTGGCCTCGGCCCAGCCGTTCTCCTCGGCAAAGCGGTAATAGCCCCGGTCGACCTTGACCAGGTGGTCCTGCTCGTCGATCGCGTAGCTGAGCGCCTCGGTCGTCATGCCCCGGCGGCGACGGCGCTGGGCACCCCGTCGAGCGCGTCGAGGGCCTTGCGCAGCGAGAGCGCCACGCAGGTGAAGATCGGCGTCTCGAGCTCGGTGTACTCGCTCGACTCGGTCGGGCGCAGCTCCTGCACCAAGTCGAGGAACATTCCCGGGTCGTCGCCCTCGAAGGCGACGACGAACTCCTGGTCGTCGAGCCCGAACGAGTAGGAGGTGTTGATCGTGATCTCCGGGTAGCGGCGGCCGACCTCGATGTGGCTCTTCATGATCCGGCCGCGCTCCTCGGCCGGCAGCCCGTACCAGCGGCGCTGCTTGACCATCGGGTAGAGGAAGAGGTACTTGCGCTCGCTGACGCAGATCTCGGGGCGCGCCTGCTCCTCCGAGTACGGCGAGCGCTTGGTCATCGAGAGGAACGAGTAGGGCGTCTCGGCCCACTTCGCCAGGCCGCTCTGGCCGAGCACGACGTGGAAGGTGTGCAGGTCGTCGAGGCTGGGGCTCTGGGCCAGGATGACCAGGTCGACGTCGCCGCGCGTGCCTATGGTTGAGTAGGCGCGCAATGAGCGATCGAGGGCGAAGTCCTCGCAGGCGGCGAGGAACTCCTGCTTGTCCGTGGCCCGCTGGTCGGCGTCTTGGCGGCGCCAGGCGGGATCGACCTTGAAAAATGTGAACTTGGCAAACGTGCGGTCGGCCATTGGGTTGACGATAGCGGCGATTTGCCTGTTTGCGGCGGGGAGCGGGCAGGGGGTTCCACTTAACTTTTTCGGTGGGGCGGAGGCGGCGACTCCCCGACCGGTTGACGAAAAAGTACAAGACGTTCCACCCCCTGCCCGCTCCCCGATACAAGCCGCGGAAACGACGCGAGCGCTGATCCAGGTGACGATTGCTCTGGTGCCAAGGGGCACTGGGGTCGATGAGCTTGT
>DASUIY010000147.1:0-2488 GCA_036279555.1 Solirubrobacterales bacterium
GGTCTGCGAGTGGATGATGTTGATCGCCACCTGCTCCTGGGGCACCTTTGCGATCTCGTCCTGGAGAGCCTCCAGGGAGCCGGCCACGTCGGCCTTGAGGACGATGTTCAGCTCCTTGATGTCGCCCTCCTGGACGCGCGAGAAGACCTCCTCGAGGCTTACCTTGCGCGCCTGGCGGCGGGCCAGCGCCTCGGTCTTGAGCCGGTTTGCCCGCTCCTGCGCCTCCTGGCGGGCGCGGCGGTCGTTCTCCACCGCGTGCACGAACTCGCCCGCGTCGCAGACGCCGTCGAAGCCGAGTGCCTCGACCGGCATTCCCGGCCCGGCGCTCTCGACGCGCTTGCCGGTGAAGTCCTGCATCGCGCGGACCCGGCCCCACTGCGGCCCGGCGACGAGCGAGTCGCCCACCTTCAGCGTGCCGCGCTGGACCAGGATCGTGACCACGGGGCCGCGGCCGGGGTCGAGCTGGGACTCGACCACGGTGCCGGACGCCGGAGCGTCGGGATTGGCCCCGAGCTCCTCCAGCTCGGTGACTAGAAGGATCATCTCGAGCAGCTTGTCGAGGCCCTCGCGGGTCTTGGCCGAGACGTCGACGTAGACCGTCTCCCCGCCCCAGTCCTCGGGCGTGAGGCCGTCGGCGGCGAGCTCGTTGCGGACGCGGTCGGGCTGGGCGCCCTCCTTGTCGATCTTGTTGACCGCGATCAGGATCGGCACGTCGGCGGCGCGAGCGTGGTCGATCGCCTCTTTGGTCTGCGGCATCACCCCGTCGTCGGCGGCGACGACGACGACCGCGATGTCGGTGACCTTGGCGCCGCGGGCGCGCATCGCGGTGAAGGCGGCGTGGCCGGGGGTGTCGAGGAAGGTGATCGTCTTCTCGTCGTGATGGACCTGGTAGGCGCCGATGTGCTGGGTGATGCCGCCGGCCTCGCCCGCGGCGACCTCGGTCTCGCGGATCGCGTCGAGCAGCGAGGTCTTGCCGTGGTCGACGTGGCCCATGATCGTGACCACCGGCGGCCGGTCGGCGAGGCTCTCCTCGGCGTCCTCGAACTCCGGCGCCTCCGGCTCCTCCTCGGCCGCGGTGACGATCTCGATCTTGCGGTCGTACTCGTCGGCGATCGCCGAGATCGACTCGTCGGTGAGGGTCTGGGTGAGGGTCGCCATCTCCCCCATCATCATCAGCTTCTTGATCACCTCGGCGCTGCCGAGGCCGAGCAGCTCGGCAACCTCGCGCACGGTCGCCCCGGAGGGCACCGTGGTCGCCTCGGGCTCGGCCGCCTCGACTTTGGGCGGCGGCTCCTCCAGCATCGGCCGGCGCCGGCGGCCTCCTCGCCTGCGCGGCGGGCGCTGCGGCGGCGGCCCGCCCATCTGGTCTCGCCTGGCGGCCTGCGAGTCGATCACGACGCGCCGTTTTTTCCCGCTGGCGGCGGCGCCTCCCCCCGAAGCGGACTTGGCAGCCGGCCTCACCGGGCCTTTCGAAGCCCCCGCCGGTTTCGCAGCCGGCTTCTCGGCGGCCTTGGGAGTCTGGGCGGCCTTGGGAGTCTGGGCGGCCTTGGCCGGTGCCCCGGACTTGGCTGCGGGCTTGGGTTTCGCCTTGGGAGCCGCGGGGGCTCCCCCGTCTCCCTTCGCAGCCGCGATCGCCTTCAGCGCATCGGCCTCCTCGACGCTCGAAGCGGCGGCTTTAGCCTCGATCCCAGCGCTCTTGAGCGCGGCAAGAACCTCCTTGCTCTGGAGGCCCTGCG
This sequence comes from Solirubrobacterales bacterium, assembly GCA_036279555.1. Classification (GTDB taxonomy): domain Bacteria; phylum Actinomycetota; class Thermoleophilia; order Solirubrobacterales; family 70-9; genus VRUE01. The sequence continues at coordinate 1,737 of DASUIY010000147.1, forward strand.
CCTTCGCGATCTCATGAACCCGTTTTTTCGCCACTAGGACTGCTCTGCCTCCTCAGCCACAGGCTCCGCGTCCTCATCTGACGCTTCGTCACTGGAAAGCTCAGACGCTTCGTCCGCGGGTGGCGTGGACTCGGAGGGGCCGAGAACGGAGGCCTCGCCCCCGCCCGCAGGCCCCTCCGAGGCCGCGTCGGGACCCGCGGTCTCAGCCTCTTGCTCCTCGCCCGCAGCTTGCGAGGACGAGGAGTCCTCCTCCGCGACAGGACCCGCGGCCGATTCGTCCGGGGCTTCTTCCGGGGCTTCCTCGACGAACTCGGCCTCGGCCTTCGCGACGATCTCGTCTATCTGACCCTGGTCGCCGTCGGGATCCGCAAGGATCTCGACCTCGGCTTCGGAGACGGCCCCGAGCACGGCCATCTGGTTGGTCTCGAAGCGGCTCAGGGCCTGGTGCTGCGGCAGGCCACAGTAGGTCGAGCCCTCGATCGCCGCGTTGGGGCAGCGGCGGCCGTTGGAGAGCACCGCCATGCAGCGCCCGTCGAAGGTTTCTTCTCCCTCGTACTCGACGTCCTGATCCTCCTGGGAGAACTCGGTCTCGGACTTGATGTCCACGCGCCAGCCGGTGAGGCGGGCGGCGAGGCGGGCGTTCTGCCCGTCGCGGCCGATCGCCAGCGAGAGCTGGTCGTCGGGGACGATCACCGTCGCCTGACGCTCCTCGTCGTCGACGATCACCTCGCGCACCCGGGCCGGCGAGAGCG
>DASUIY010000148.1:0-5202 GCA_036279555.1 Solirubrobacterales bacterium
CGGCGACAAGCCGTCCCGCCCGGATGTCCTCGCGGATCGAGCGCTCGATCTGTTCGTGCAGCGGTGCGTCGGCTTCTCGGTCGAGTTGCAGCAGCAAGCCGGGTCCGGCAACTGGACCTTTGGATTGGGCCATTACTGGCACTGTATAGCGGTCCAGTAATCCCGTAACGTCGCGGGCGAACTGCTGACTTCGTCGTTAGGGGTGCATATACACGGAAAACGACGAAGTCAGCGATGACTCGGTGATCGACGAAAGCGAGGAGACGCGATGAGCCGGATCACGATCGTCGGGGGAGGGCTGGCCGGGCTGACGGCAGCCATCGGCTGCGCCGAAGGCGGCGTCCCGGTTCGCCTGCTCGAGGTGCACGAGGCCCTCGGCGGCCGCGCCCGCAGCATGGCCGGCTCCTATAAGGCCAACCTCGGCCCCCACGTCATCTACAAGGACGGCCCGCTCTGGCAATGGCTGGCGGAGCGTGAGCTGCTGCCCCCGTACAAGAACGCGCCGCTGGCGGGGATCCGCTTCCGCTGGCAGGGCGACGTCCGCCGCACGCCGCCCCTGGGCACGATCCCCTCGGTCCTGCGCCTACGCGGCCGGGAGGCCCCGGTCGACCAGGACTTCCGCGGCTGGGTCGCAAGCCACGCCGACGAGCGCACGGCGGCGATGCTCTCCGCGGCCGCCGGCGTCTACACCTTCCACCACGACCCGGGCGAGCTCTCGGCGGCATTCGTCTGGGGCCACTCGGTACGGGTCCTGCTCAGCCCGCCTCCCACCGCGCGTTACCTGGTGGGAGGGTGGGGATCGATGATCGAGGCGCTCGAGACACGGGCGCGGCGCCTCGGGGTCGAGATCGAGACCGGCCACCCGGTGGACGCCCTGCCCGAGCCGCCGGTGATCGTCGCAACCGAGCTGGGACAGGCCGGGGAGCTGCTCGGCGACGACTCGCTGAGCTGGCCCGCCGGGCGCACCGTCTGCGTCGACCTCGGGCTCGAGCACCGTCGCGGCGACCCCTTCGTCGTCTCCGACCTCGACGAAGCCGGCTGGGTCGAGCGCTTCAGCGCCGCGGACCCCTCGCTGGCCCCGGACGGAGAGGAGCTGGTGCAGGCGCAGCTGCCGATCCGGCCCGGCGAGAGCACCGACCAGGTGGGACTTCGCCTGGAGCGCCTGCTCGACGCCTCGCTCTCCGGCTGGCGCGAGCGCGAGACCTGGCGCCGGCGGCAGGCGATGGAGGGCCGCACCGGCCCGCTGGACTATCCGGGACTCAGCTGGCGGGATCGCCCCGCAATCGACCGCGGTGCCGGCGTCTTCCTCGCCGGCGACATGGTCGCCGCACCCGGCCTGCTGTCGGAGGTCTCCTGGGCGAGCGGCGTCGAGGCGGGGCGGCTCGCGCTCGAGGCGAGCGGCGCCGGCCAGGCGGAGCTGAGGAGAGTCGCGTAGTCCTAGTACGCAACTTCCGATTCTCGGGCCGGAAACCGGGGTTCGAAACGCTGTAGCGGTATGGCTCTAGCAAGCCAATCTCGTCCGTGAGAGGGCCATTTCTTCGGCGGGTAACGCTCGCGGTAACAGGATGCAGGCGCGAAGCAAAATCTGCGGCACTCGCGCGGCTCGAGGAGACGGAGAATCTTGCTTGGCACCACGTCTTCGGATATGAAGACGTTGTCGAGGTCGTCCTCGAGCTGGTTCACGAGCAGCGTCCAAGCGTCGCGGGATCGAGATTCAATAGACCGGTGCAAATCGTTCTCGCGATAGCACTCGGAATCGGGATCGGCCTTGTGGTCGGGGCCGTCGGCGGCGGCGGCGCGATCCTCGCGCTGCCGGTGTTCGTCTACGTCCTCGGGGAGGGGGTCAGCTCGGCCTCGACGGCATCGCTCATCGTCGTCGCCCTCGGCGCTTCCGCGGGGGCGGGAGCGCATGCAGTGCAGGGTCGCGTCTGCTGGCGAGTGGCCGCGTCCTTCGCCGGTCCGGCGGCGGTAGGGGCCTACATCGGCACGATCGCCGGCGCTTCGGTTAATCCCCGAACCCTGATCCTCGCCTTCGTGCCGGTGATGCTGATCGCGGCCGCAATGACTTACGCCCGCGGCACTCAGAAAGTCGACCAGGACGACGCTCGGTTGCTGGATTGCCCACACCCCGAGCTTCGGCGCTCCGGCCCCAGTGGCCTGGTGGTCGGCGTGATGACCGGCTTCTTCGGCGTCGGAGGCGGCTTCCTGGTCGTTCCCGCCCTGACCTCCCTCCTGGGCCTGCCGCTGCGCAGGGCGATCGCGACCTCGCTTGCCGTGATCGGATTCACCGGACTTGCCGCGCTCGCTGTCCACCTGGGACGTGGTGCCGAGCCCGACTGGCCGCTGACGATCGCACTCAGCGGGGCTGCCGCCGTCGGCGCGCTTTTGGGCAGCTCCCTGGGCAGCCGGGCCTCTACCGCCACGCTGGGTCGCGCCTTCGCGCTCGTCGTCGCGCTCCTCGCGCTCGCTTTGCTCGTCGACGTCCTCGTTCTGGGAGGCCCGCCGAGCGGATAGAGGCCGACTCGGCGGGAAACGAGTCGGGGCCGGGCCGCCTCACTCCATGACGCGCAGCGTCGAAGGCACGTCCATTCGGCGGATCCGCCGGGCGCTCAGCAGGGGCGCCAGGGAGACGGAGGCGATGCCGACCGCGGCGGCTATCAGCAGCGAGGCCGGAGCGATCTCGATCACCAAACCGAGATCGGGAAGGGTTTCGGGGAGCGTCTGGTCGACGACCCAGCTGACGACGAGGAAGCCGCCGCCGAGGCCGACGAGCGTGCCCAGCACACCGGCGATCAGGCTCTCGGATACCGCCAGCATCATGGCCCTGGCGCCGGTGACGCCAAAGGCGAGCATGGTCGCGTTCTCGCGGCGACGCTCGTCGATGCCGATCGCGGAGGAGTTGAAGGCGATCAGCAGCGCCAGCGCCAGCGCAAACCCCTCGATCACCCGCAGCACGCCGATGAAGTCGTCGAGGCGCTCGCGCACGAACTGCGTCGTCGCGGTCGCCCGCTGCACCGAGGCGACCGCGGGGACGCGAAAGAGCGCTCGTGCGATCCGGCCCTCGGGCACCCCCGGCTCCGGGGTGACCGAGACCTGGTTGGCGACGCCCGGGAGCCCGGCGAGCGTGGCAACCGAGGGATCCATGTAGGCGAAGGTGCGGAACGGGTCGGGGTGCAGGCCGCTCACCCGTACCCTGGCCCTCGCCTCGGTGTAGCCGGATCCCCGGCGTCGGGGGTAGGAGATCGCGATCCGCTCGCCGACCCCGACCCCGAGGTCGCTCGCCGCCTTTTCGGAGATCACGATTTCGGGACTGCCGGGTGCGGGCGCCCCACCCGAGGCGATCGTCGGCGCCCAGATCGGGCTCGAGAAGTCGAGCAGCGTGACCGAGCCCTCGAAGGCGTCGGCCCCGGGCGCCGAGAGCCTCGCCGGCAGGGTGAGCTGCGGTTCGGAGTCGGCGACGCCGGGTGCCGACGCGAGGGCCCGCGTCGCCGTGCGGGCGCTGCGGAAGCCGTCGAGCGAGACGACGATGCGGTTCGGGTTGCCTTGAGCGACCTCGGCTTCGCTGCGGTCGACGGTGGCGCCGAAGGAGTCGATCAATCCCATGAAGGCGATGAGGACGCTCAGCACGGCGCCGATCCCGAGCACCGTCAGCAGGGTGCGGCGCGGGGCGCGCAGGGCGTTTCGCAGCGGCATCTGGGCGACGCTCGATCCCGGCAGCCGCAGGTGCTTGGCCAGCGCCGCGACGCCGCTGCCGCGGGCGGAGCGGAAGCCGACCCGGATCGCTTCGACCGGGGTCAGCCGCAGGCCGCGCCAGACCGGGATCGCGGTGGCGAGGATCGGCAGCACCAGGCCGATCGCGGCGGCGCGGGCGAAGACGTCGAATTCGAAGGGCGTCCGCATCTCCGGCAGCGGCAGCAGGTCTTCGAGGACGCCGCGGAAGATCTCTCCCATCATCAGGCCGAGGGCGAGGCCGAGCAGCGTCCCCGCAACCGCGATCTGCACGCCCAGCAGCAGCGGCCGGATCGCCAGCTCGCGCGGTGGCACCCCGAGCGCCATCCCGATGCCGATCTCGCGCCGCTGCGCCTCGACGATCCTGGTCGCCAGGTTGAAGGCGGCGAGCGCCGCGCCGGCGAGGATCAGGACGGCGAAGATGTCGAACATCTGCTGGTCGCCGGCGGCGTCCTTGTAGAGGACGCGGTAGGCGGGGTCGTCGGTCAGCATCGTCACTTCGCCGCTGAGGCCGGCGCCGGCGAGGGCACGGTCCAGCTGGCGGCGCACGGCGGCCGCGCCAGCCCCGTCGCGCAGGCGCATCACGGCGTCGTTGACCTTCGGCTGACCGTCTGCAATTCGCTGCGCCGTCCCCAGCGAGGTGAAGACGACGGCGAACTGCGCCTCGGCGCCGCCGAATTCGCCGCCGCCGGGGCGGGTGACGATGAAGTACTCGGGCGAGCCGCCGACGCCGACATAGCGGAGGCGCTGGCCGCGGGGCAGGCCCAGCACGCCCTCTGGTGGCAGGTCGTGGTGGGCGGCGAAGCCGCGCTCGAGCACGGCGACCGGGCGGCCTTCGTCGCTCGCGCGCAGGGCGCGGCCCGCCTCGGCGTAGACGCCGTCGACCGCTGGCCCGCCGGGCCCGAGCGGGGCGCCGAGGACTTCGGCGGGCACCAGCAGCGATTCCCTGCCTGGCTGCGGCACCTCGACCTGGGTCGGCAGGCGCAGGCGCTCCTCGGTCGCCTCCACCTCGCCGGCAGCGGGGATCCCGCGGGCCAGCCGCGACAGCGACCCGGCCGGCGCGCTCGTCCCCTCGGTCAGCGAGATCTCGAGGTCGTGGGCGTGCAGGGCTTCGAAGCTGGCGTCGTTGGAGGCGACCCGCCAGGACTCCATGCTGCCGAGGCCGGCGTTGACGCCGGTGCCGATCGCCAGCACCAGCCCGATCGCCAGCACCAGGGCCCAGCGCCCGCGCAGATCGCGGAGCGACCATCGCAGCCAGAGCCCGAGCCGTCCCATCCTCACCAGTGCAGGTCGGCGATCTCGGCAGGTCCGCCCGGATTTGGCCCGTCGGCGACGATCCGGCCGCTGGAGAGCTCGATCACCCGGTGGGCGACGCGGGCGATCTCGCGGTTGTGGGTGACGACCAGAACCGCGGTGTCCTCGCTGTGGGCCTGCTCGTGCAGCAACTCGAGGATCTGCACGCCGGTGCGGAAG
>DASUIY010000149.1:0-12487 GCA_036279555.1 Solirubrobacterales bacterium
CGTCGACGTCGCCGTCCCGCTCGGGGTCTTCTGCTGCGTCACCGGCGTCTCCGGCTCCGGCAAGTCGACCCTGGTCAACGAGACGCTGCACCACGCGGTCGCCAACCGGCTGCACCAGGCTAAGCTCCGCCCGGGCGCCCACGACCGGCTCGAGGGCGTCGAGCTGCTCGACAAGGTGGTCGACATCGACCAGTCGCCGATCGGCCGCACGCCGCGCTCCAACCCGGCCACCTACACCGGCGTCTTCGACCACATCCGCCAGCTCTTCACCCAGACCCAGGAGGCGCGGGCGCGCGGCTACAAGCCGGGGCGCTTCAGCTTCAACGTCAAGGGCGGGCGCTGCGAGGTCTGCAAGGGCGACGGCCAGATCAAGATCGAGATGCACTTCCTCCCCGACGTCTACGTGCCCTGCGAGCAGTGCCACGGCCGCCGCTACAACCGCGAGACGCTCGAGGTCCGCTTCAAGGGCAAGAACATCGGTGACGTGCTGGAAATGTCGGTCGAGGAGGCGGTCGTCTTCTTCGAGAACGTGCCGAAGATCGCCCGCCGCCTGCGCACCCTGCACGACGTCGGCCTCGACTACATCCGCCTCGGCCAGGCGGCGACTACCCTCTCCGGCGGCGAGGCGCAGCGCGTGAAGCTGGCGACCGAGCTCTCCAAGGTCGCCACCGGCAACACCCTCTACATCCTCGACGAGCCGACGACCGGCCTGCACTTCGCGGACGTCCAGCGCCTGCTCGACGTGCTGGGGCGCCTGGTCGACGCCGGCAACAGCGTCGTCGTGATCGAGCACAACCTCGACGTGATCAAGACCGCCGACCGCCTCATCGACCTCGGCCCCGAGGGGGGCGAAGAGGGGGGAGAGGTGGTCGCCACCGGCACCCCGGAGGAGGTGGCCGCGGTCGAGGCCTCCTACACCGGCCGGTTCCTCGCGGAGCTGGTCGAGCCGGCGAAGCCGAAGCGCGCCGCTCGCAAGCGGCGCGAGCCCGTCGCCGCCTAGGACACGAAGAGCAGCGAGGCGCCGACCGCACCACCCAGATCGCCGAGTGAGGCGACTCTCACCGCCGGTGGCCGCTCGTCGACGAATAGGTGCTTGCCCATCTCCTTGGCCAGCGGCTCCATATAGCGCTCGCCAAAGCGGACGCCGAGGCCGCCGCCGATGATCACCGCTTCGGGGTCGAGCAGGTTGACCGCGGATGCGATTCCGGTGCCGAGGGCCTCGATCGCGCGGTCGACCAGCTTCTCGGCGAGGTGGTCCCCGTGGTCCAGGGCGCGCTGCCAGATGCCGCTGGTCAGCCGGTCTTTCCCGTGCTTGTGCATCAGCTTGAAGAGGTCGGTCTTGACGCCCTTCTCGTGCTCGCGCTGCGCCTCGGCTTCCATCGCGCCCCGTCCCGCGTAGGCCTCCATGCAGCCCTTCCGCCCACAGGGGCACTTGGCGCCGTCACGCTGGACCACCATGTGGCCGATCTCCCCGGCGGCGCCGCGGCCGAGCCAGGGCTTGCCGTCGAGGACGAGACCGCCGCCGACCCCGGTTCCCCAGAAGACGCCGATCAGGCTCTGGAACTCCTGCCCGGCGCCCAGGTGGAACTCGGCCTCCGTCGCGACCTGGACGTCGTTGCCGACGCGAACCTCGGTGCCGAGCTCCTCCCTCAGCGCTGCCGCGAGCGGGAAGCTCCCCTCCCAGCCGGGGAGGTTGCGAGCGGCGGAGACCATCCCGGTTCGCTCGTCTGCGTCTCCTGGCGAGCCGACGCCGACGCCAGTCAGCGCGCTCGCCTGCACGCCGGCCTCGTCGGCCGCCTCGCGCAGCGCGGCGGCCATCTCCGCTGCGACGCCCTCAGGACCGCCGTCGGTAGGAGTGGGTCGGCGCGACTTTCCCAGCACCTCGCCGTCGACGCCGACGATCGCGGTCTGGATCTTCGTCCCGCCGAGGTCGATGCCGCCGCGCAGATTCGCCACGTGCGTCAGTCTATGGCCGGTGCAGAGGGGGTGGCGCATCTGGTGGGCGAAGCGGCGCTGGTACGAGCGCAACCGGCGCCTCGGCCGGCGCTGGCGGCTGGCCCGCCACGCGGCACGGGGCGGCTTTTACGTGCGCCGGCCGGTCGAGGGCGAGCTCCTCGAGGCGCTCGACGAGGGCCGCCTGCGGATCGGAGAAGGGACCCTGTTGGAGCCGGGGTGCTGGCTCACCCTGGCGCCCGAGGCCCGGATCGAGATCGGCGTGGGCTGCTTCCTCAACCGCAACACGATGCTGGCCGCGCTCGACTCGATCGAGATCGGCGACCACACGATGTTCGCCAACGGCTGCTTCGTCGGCGACTCCTCGCACCGCTTCGACGACCCCGAGACGCCGATCACCCAGCAGGGCTTCACCTCCAAGGGGCCGGTCCGGATCGGCTCCAACTGCTGGTTCGGGGTCAACTGCGTGGTTACTAGTGGAGTCACAATCGGTGACCGCTGTGTGATTGGGGCAAATTCGGTAGTTACGAGAGACCTTCCCCCGGGAACGGTCGCTGCGGGTGTGCCGGCGAGGCCGATAGTCACATCTAGTCATACTATGAAAGATAAATAATTTTACTTTGAATTACTTGACAAATTTGGTGAACGTGGCATAGGTTCGCCTTCGTGGTCTCTCCCCACCGTTCACCAGTTGAGCCGACTCCCCGTGTGCGCTATCGCAAGAGCGCCGAAAAGCTGCGGCCCGACCAGCTCAAAGCCCTGCGCGACGGTTTCAAGGAGGTCAAGCGATTGCGGGACCGCAATGGCTTCTGGCACTGGGCGGCCGTCCACGGCGCCCCCATCGACGGTTGCGAGCACTCCTTCAACCAGTTCGACAGCCTTTTCTTGCCATGGCACCGCGCCTATCTCTACCGGCTCGAGATCGCCCTGCAGAGCAAAGTCCCTCAGTGCATGTTGCCCTGGTGGGATTGGCCGACTGCACGCATCCGCGCGATCGAGTCGGGCGGGAGTGCCATACCACCGGCCTTCGCCGTGCCGGAAGCCGACGGCGAGGTCAACCCCCTGGCCGGCTCGGAGCTGCCGCCGCTGCCAAACGATCCCCCGGGGTGGCCACAGGCAACGGAACGGCGACCAGGCCCAGCCGACCGCCTGCCGACGGAAAAACAGGTGAAAAAAGTACTCGCGCTTAAGGACTTCGACGACTTCTCTCTCCGCCTCGAGGTTGAGCTTCACAATCTCGTCCACCGCTGGGTGGGAGGTTCGATGAAGTCGCAAGTGCTCGCCTCCTACGATCCGATCTTCTGGGCACACCACACGATGGTCGACCGGCTCTGGTCGCTCTGGCAGGTCTTACACTCGAGCCGCGGCCCGCGCCCGAGCCAGTGGAGGACCGTGCTGCGAGGTCTCGACATGACGGTCGAGGACGTCTTGGACACGCAGCCGCTCGGCTATCAGTACGCCGCGAGCACGGCGCACCGGGAGGTGGGTGGGCAGTGACCGCCTACTCCGCCCATTCTCCCTACAGGACCGACGAGCCGTTTTCGGTTCCGCTCTGGGAGGGCCAGCCGCGCTTCTACCGTGCAGACCTCCACTTTCACGGTGTTGATCACAGCGGCGACTCCTACGAGGGCCGGGTCTTCCTCGACAACCCCGACGCCGGCCCCTCGACGCCGCGAGAGCTCGAGTCTGGCTATGCGGGATCGTTCAACGTCTTCGGCCATGGCCCATGCTTCGGCGACGAGGGTCACTGTGAGGTTCCGGCCGGTCCAATCCATCCGTTCGACTACCGGCGCCCACATCCGCTCAACCGCCAGCTGATGGTGGTCACGATCACAGAAGGCCTGCTGCACAGGATCGATGCCGATGCGACTGAGGTGAACGTCACGGTAGTCCCGACTAACGATTTCGACGAGAACCTCGGGGACATCCTCGATTTCAAGCGTCTCTCGCTCATCACCTACGACTGAGGATCCGATGCCGGCCGCCCACATCGCCGGTTTGCCGCTCGAGGAGGCCTTGCTCTCACTGGGCGGGCCGGCGGCTCTCTACCTGACGGCGCTCGGCGCCCTCGCCGCGACGCGACGGGCGCGATTACGCCTCGGCGGATTGCTACGCCACCGCCCGGGGGTCGGCGGATGAGCAAGGGGGTGGCGATCAGGGCCCATGCCAACTGCGACGACGCGTACGTCGTCTGGCGCTACCCGGAGCCGATCCCGGACTGTCGTGGCTTCGCGCTCTACCGCAAGCCGAAGGGGGGCGACGCGGAGCCCGTGAAGACCTTCATCCCGTTCGCCGGCGAAGACCACAAACCCGGCGAGCACCGGTCGAGCACCGAGTGGCCGATTCAGCGCTTCGGCTGGACCGACGTCCTCGCCCGCTCGGGGGAAACGGTCAGCTACAGGGTCGTGCCCATGGTGGGTAAAGCCGCCGCGCTCGAGGAGGCGACCGACAGGGCTAGCCCGTGGAGCGATCCGGTCGCGGTGACGGCCGACGCCGGCGACGGCCTCTCTGCCTATTTCAACCGCGGGGTGCTCGCGACACAGTCGGTTGCACGCCGCCTCAAGGGCGACGAACCCTGGGGCAAACAGCTGAGGACGATGATCGCGACGCCGGGAAACATCACCCGCGAATACCTCTCCGGCGAATTGCGGCTGGCGCTGCGCAAGGTGCTGGCGGATGCGAAGGCGAATCCGAAGGCCGAGATCCACGCAGCCCTCTTCGAGCTCGACGACCCGGAGCTGATCGCCGATCTCTGCGCCCTCGGTCCGCGCGCCCACGTGATCCTGGCCAACGGCGCCGACCACGAGGACGATGAGAACAAAGAGGCCCGCGAAGCGCTGAAATCCGCCGAGGTCGACGTGCACAAGCGGTTTACCGGCAGCCGCCTCGCCCACAACAAGTTCCTCGTCGTCAGCGATCCCGGTTCCTCGCCGAAACTGACCTGGACCGGCTCGACCAACTGGACGATGACCGGGCTCTGCACCCAGGTCAACAACGGCCTGCGAATCGAGAGCGCCGAGGTCGCCGCCTATTACAAAGCCGAGTGGGACTCGCTGCTGGAGTCGGGCGACGAGTTCCCGCCGAAACTGGTCGACGGCAACGGCTCCAGGCGCTCAGCGGCGCTGGGCAAGGGCAACGTGGGCACCTGGTTCGCGCCGGTTCACGAGGAAGTGGACCTCGCCGATGCACGCGAGCTGATCGCGGCGGCCGAGCGCGGCATCCTCTTCGAGTTCTTCAATCCCGGTCGCAAGGAGACGCTGTTCAACGCGATCATGGATCGCGTCGTCGCCGGCGAAGCCGAAGGAGACGACGCCCTCTACGTGCACGGGGTCCTCAATCAGGACCCTGAGGCCGGCTCCGGGGACCCTGAGCTGGTCGACCTGATCCACCGGGGGCAGATCGACAAAGCCAACCCGGACATCGTCCTGCCGAGCAAGGTCGACAGCCGCTTTGCCGCCTGGGAAAAAGAGATCGACCGACTCAGCCTGGTGATGATCCACTCCAAGGTCGTCGTCCTCGACCCCTTCGGCCCGAAGCCGATCGTGATGACCGGCTCCCACAACCTCGGGCCGCGGGCGAGCAAGAAGAACGACGACAACCTCAATCTGATCGCAGGCGTCCCCAAGCTCGCCGCCGCCTACGCCACCCACATCATCGCGGTCTACAACTCCTACCGATGGCGCTACGTGCGCTCCCAGGAGGCAAAGGAGGCCGGCAAGCAGTGGGAAGGCCCCGAGGACGGCGACGGCTGGCAGGACAGCTACTACGAGGGCCCCGACGCCGCGGCGAAGCAGCGGGAGCTGGGCTTTTGGCTGGGCGAGCCCTGAGGCCGCCGCCGGCCCGCTTCCGTATGTGACGAAACACGCGCGAATCGGGACGGGGGAGTGCCTATAATCCGTAGCCGGCCGTGACCCGAAGGGCATGGACCCAATGAACCTCGTCGAACTCGCCGACCCCACTCACGCCCAGGACGTGAAGCTCATCCGCGCCAAGGACGAGCTTCGGGCCACGCTTGCCCCGGCACGGCATGAGGGCAATTCGATCGGCCTCGTGCCGACGATGGGCTACCTCCATGAGGGCCACCTCTCGCTGCTTCGCGCCGCCCGCGCCGAGTGCGACGTCGTCGTCATGAGCCTCTTCGTCAACCCCGCCCAGTTCGGCCCCGGCGAGGACCTCGACCGCTACCCGCGCGACGAGGAGCGAGACCTGCGCCTCGCCGCCGAAGCCGGCGCCGACTTCGTCTATGCGCCCCCGGTCGAGGCCGTCTACCCGGATGGCTTCGCCACTCACGTAGAGGTCGAGGGCGGGCTCACCACCGTTCTCGACGGCGATCCCTCGCGGCGCGGCCCCGGCCACTTCCGCGGCGTCGCCACCGTCGTTGCCAAGCTCTTCAATTCGGTCCAGCCGGACGTCGCCTACTTCGGCCAGAAGGACACCCAGCAGGTGGCGGTGATCCGCCGCATGGTCCGCGACCTCGACGTCCCCGTGCGGATCGAGGTGCTGCCGACCATGCGCGAGGCAGACGGGCTGGCGATGAGCTCGCGCAACGCTTACCTGGACCCGCGGGCACGCGAGCAGGCGACGGCGCTCTCGCGGGCGCTGCGGGTGGCCGAGCAGACTGTCCGTGCCGGCGGCCTCTCGACAGCGCTCGCAGCCGCGCGCGCCGAGCTGCGCGCCGCCGGGGTCGAGCCCGAGTACCTGGAGGCGCGCGACGCCGAGAGCTTGACCGAGGTCGCCGAGATCGGCGACCGCCCGGTCCTGATCGCGGTCGCCGCCCACGTCGGCGGCGCCCGCCTGATCGACAACGTCTTGATCCAACCTGGAATCCGACCTTGAAGAGCGTGAATCTCTAGAGCTGACGGGAGGTCAGTCATCCAATGCAAAGGCAGATGCTCAAGTCCAAGATCCACCGGGCGACGGTGACCGACTGCGACGTCGACTACATCGGCAGCATCACCATCGACACCGAGCTGATGGCGAGCGCGGACCTGATCACCAACGAGCAGGTCCACGTCTGGGACATCGACAACGGGGCGCGCTTCGTCACCTACGTGATCGACGGCGAGCCCGGCTCGAGGACGATGCAGGTGAACGGCGCCGCCGCGCACCTGACCCGTCCCGGCCACAAGATCATCGTCGCCTCCTTCGGCGCCTACGACGAGAGTGACCTCGAGGCCTACTCCCCGGTCGTCGTCCACGTCGACGACAAGAACGAGATCGTCGCCGTGGACAGCCACCCCGAGGTTCTCCTCGCCGAGCCGGCCCACGCGTCCGACGCGGAGATGGCCTGATGAGCTCCGGCGCCCGCTCCCACACCGCGCCTCCCGAGGGCCGGGCGCCGATGAGCCTGCCGCGGCTGGCCGAGATGAAAGCCGCCGGCGAGCCGATCGCGATGGTCACCGCCTACGACTACCCCTCTGCCAGGGTCGCCGAGGAGGCCGGCGCCGACGTCGTCCTGGTCGGCGACTCCGCGGCGATGGTCGTGCTTGGCTACTCGGGCACCGAGCCGGTCTCGATGGAGGAGATGATCGTCCTCGGCAAGGCCGTGCGCCGCGGCCTGAAGACGCCGCTGATGGTCGGCGACATGCCGATGGGCAGCTACGAGGCGAGCAACGAGCTGGCGATCCGCAACGCCCAGCGCCTGGTCAAGGAGACCGGCTGCCAGACGGTGAAGCTGGAGGCGGGGGGGACCTCGGTCGAGCGCGCCCGCGCGATCGTCCGCTCCGGGATCCCGGTGATGGGCCACGTCGGCCTCACGCCCCAGACCGCCACCGCCCTCGGCGGCTACAAGGCCCAGGGCAGGACGGCGCAGAGCGCGATCCAGCTATGCGAGGACGCGCTGGCGCTGCAGGCGGTCGGCTGCTTCGCGATCGTCTTCGAGGCCGTGCCCGCCGCGGTCACCGAGGCGGTCGTCGAGAAGCTGGAGGTGCCGACGATCGGCATCGGCGCCGGCCCCGCGACCGCGGGTCAGGTCCTCGTCTTCCACGACCTGCTCGGCATCACCACCGGCCGCATGGCCAAATTCGTCAAGCAATACGCCCACGTCCACGATGAGATGGTCGGCGGCGTCCGCCGGTACGTGGACGAGGTCCGCACCCACCACTTCCCCGAACCAGACCACGTCTACGGCATCGAGCCCGCCGAGCTGGCCGAGCTGCACCGCTACCTCGACCAGGAGAGCCTCACCTCGGCCAAGGCCTGGGACTGGGAGCCGCTGCCTTAGGGCCCACCCGAGCCTCTTAAGATGGGCGTCAGAGTGCCCGTCTACGAGTTCGAGTGCGAGCAGTGCGGCGACCGCTTCGAGGAGCTGGCGCCCAGCGATACCCAGAGCCTCGCCTGCCCGGCCTGCGGATCGGACCGCACGCGGCGCCTGCTCTCGCCGGTTTCCCCGCCCGGCCGCCAGCCACGTGGCGCGAGCGTTCGCTCGGGCGAGTCGCAGCGCCGCGAGCGCGAAGCGGCGCGGGGCGAGCGCCTGGCCGAGACGAAGCGCAAGCGCGCCGCCGGAGAGCTCTGATGGCCACTGCCGAGGAGCGGCGCGAGGACTTGGTCGCCCTCTACAAGGAAGTCCAGGCCTGCACGAAGTGCCCCCTGCACGAGACGCGGGCCAAGGCCGTCTTCGGCGCCGGGGATGCGAACGCGGACCTGATGTTCGTCGGCGAGGCCCCGGGGGCCGAAGAGGACCGCCAGGGCCTGCCTTTCGTCGGCCGTGCCGGCCAGCTGCTCAACCAGATGCTGGAGGAGATCGGGCTTTCGCGCGAGGAGGTCTTCATCGCCAACGTGCTGAAGAGCCGCCCGCCGGGGAACCGCGACCCGCAGCCCCTGGAGATCGAGGCCTGCCGTCCCTATCTCTTCAAGCAGGTGCGCCTGATCGAGCCGACGGTCATCTGCACGCTGGGCAACTTCGCCACCAAGCTGCTCACCGGCAACCCGGCCGGGATCACCCGGGTGCGGGGGACTCCCCAGGTGCACGAGCTGGGCGGCCGCACGGTCTTCCTGCTGCCGATATTCCACCCGGCTGCCGCGCTGCGCACGCCGGCTGTGAAGGAGACTCTGCGCGAGGACTTCGCCACCATCCCGGACCTGCTGGCGATGGGCCCTCCCGTCGCGGCTGAAGAGCCTCTCGAGGAGGCGGAGGAGCCGGAGTCGCCGCCCGAGCCCCCCGCCGACCAGCTCGGCTTCTTCGGGTGACCGTCCACCTCACGCAGTCCGCCGCGGCGACCGAAGCGCTCGGCGCAGAGCTCGCCGGGCGGCTCGCGCCCGGCGACGTGGTCGTCCTCAGCGGCGAGGTCGGCGCCGGCAAGACGACGCTGATCCGCGGCGCCTGCCGGGCGCTGGGCATTGAGTCGCCGGTCACCTCGCCCACCTTCACGATCGGCCACCGCTACGAGGGCGGGCGCTTTCCGGTCGCGCACCTCGACCTCTACCGCCTCGAGGCCGGCCTCGAGGGCGAGGATCCGGCCCTGCTCGAGGACTACCTGGCTGCCGACGCGGTCGCCTTCGTCGAGTGGCCTGCGGTGGCCGAGCCAGAGCTCGCCGGCAGGCACGTCCTCGCCGTGCGCCTGGCCCACGCGGGCGGCGACCGGCGCGAGATCGAGATGACCGCCGCATCCGCCCGCAATTAGGCGTGTTTCGGTAGTCATCGGGTGCATGTAGCATCGAGCCAGTGCCGATCACGCCAACCGGAGGGACGAGATGAAGGGATTGAAGACGCTGGGCGCCACGCTGCTGGTCGTAGTTGCGCTGGCCGGCCTCGCGCCTGCGTCCTCCGGGGCGGCCGCCTACCGCCACTACGTCGCCTGCGGCGTTTCCCAGAACGCGACCCCGGCGCACAAATGCCCGAAGAAAAGCAAAAAGGGGGCATTCTTCAAAAGCCTCAAAGGGGAAGTCGACTACAGCATCTGCGTCAAGTTCCCAACCGGGGAAAACATCTGCGCGAAAGCCCAGCCCGCCAAACAGGGAAAGCTCTACGTAAACAAGATCACCTCCAACATCCCGGGCAAGCACCGGGTGACCTGGTTCGTCGGGGGAAAACGCGTCGGCCTCTTCATCTTCAACGTCTCTGACTGACCCCTCGAGCGATATCGCCGTCGTCGGCTTCGATACGGCGACCGCGGACACCGTGGTCTGCTCGATGCGCGGCGGTTCGGTGCTGCGCGAAGAGCGGCTCGGGCTCGACTCCGCGGGAAGCCCACGGCACTCGACGGCGCTGCTGGCGGAGATCGAGCGCGCAACGGCGGCGGCCGGTGGCTGGGATCAGGTCGACCGCATCGTGACCGGCCTCGGGCCTGGCTCCTTCGTCGGCATCCGCATCGGGATCGCCACGGCTCGCGGCCTGGCGGCCAGCACCGGCTTGCCGGTGACCGGGGTCTGCACCCTCGACGCGCTCGGCCGGGCGGCCAGCGAGGCCGCGGGCGCGGGCCGAACCTGCCTGGCGGTGCTCGACGCGCGCCGGGGCGAGGCGTTCGCCGCGCTCTACGCGCCTGACGGCACGCGGCTCTGGGACCCCTTCGTGGCCGCGCCCGGCGAGCTGGCTGAGCGCGCTGCCGGGCTTCACCGGCCCCCTCTGGCGGCCGGATCGGGAGCGGTACGATTTCGGGATGAGCTGGCGAGCCGGGGCGTCGAGGTTCCCGGCGACGCCGACCCCGTCCACCGGGTCGCGGCGCGGCACCTCTGCGCGCTCGCGGAGGCCGGTGGGGTCGCCGGCGGCCGGCTCGACCCGATCTACCTGAGACCTCCCGATGCGCAGCGATGGCGTGAGCGAAACGATGCCCGGACAGCCGACTGAGACGATCGAGGGAGTCGCGATAAGGCGGCTCGCCTACAGCGACCTGCCCGCGGTGATCTCGATCGAGCGCCGCTCCTTCCCGACTCCGTGGTCGCTGGCGATGTTCGTGCTCGAGCTCTCCAAGCCCTCCGGCATCTGTCTCGCGGCGACAGGCGGAGACGATCTGCACGGCTACCTGATCTGCTCGCGCTACGACCAGGTCTGGCACCTGATGAACGTCGCCGTCGCACCCGAGCGCCGCCGCGCCGGCGTTGCCCGCGGCTTGATCTCGCGGCTGTTGGAAGAGGGGGGAGGCAAGCTTCCCTTCACGCTCGAGGTCAGGGTCTCCAACCGGCCTGCGATCGCGATGTACGAGAGGCTCGGCTTTCGCTCGGCAGGGGTGCGGCCTCGCTACTACCAGGACAACGGCGAGGACGCTCTGATCATGTGGCTGGACTGATCCTGGCGATCGAGACCTCGTGCGACGACACCTGCGCGGCGGTTTTGGACGGGCCGCGCGTGCTCGCCAGCGCGATCTCCTCGCAGGCGGCGGCCCACGCGCAGTTCGGCGGCGTCGTGCCCGAGGTCGCCTCTCGTCACCACCTGGAGCTCACGGCCCCCGTCGTCGAGGCGGCCCTGGGCGAGGCCGGCGCCACGCTCGACGACGTCGGCTCGGTGGCCGTCACCGTCGGCCCGGGGCTGATCGGCGCGCTGCTGGTCGGGGTGAGCACGGCGAAGGCGATCGCCGCCCCGCGCCGCCTGCCGCTGATCCCGGTCGACCACCTGCAGGGGCACGTCGCCGCCAACTTCCTCGAGCCCGAGCCGTTGCAGCCCCCCTTCCTCTGCCTGCTCGCCAGCGGCGGCCACACGCTGCTCGCCGCCGTGCACGACCACGCCGGCCACGAGGTGCTCGGCCAGACCCTCGACGACGCGGCGGGGGAGGCCTTCGACAAGGTCGCCCGCCTGCTCGGGCTCGGCTACCCGGGCGGGCCGGCGCTGCAGAAGCTCGCCGAGGACGGTGACCCCACCGCTTTCGAGATGCCGGTGGCGATGAGCCGCGACCCGGGCCTCGACTTCAGCTTCAGCGGGCTGAAGACGGCACTCGTCTATCTCTGCCGCGACCTCGGCGAGGCCGGTGTGGCCGAGCGCCGCGCCGACCTCGCGGCGAGCTTCCAGGCCGCCGCCGTCGGCCAGCTCGCCGCCAAGCTGGAGCGGGCGCTGAAGCGGGGGGGCTGGGAGGCGGTTGCCCTGGGCGGCGGGGTGGCCGCCAACGGGCCGCTGCGCGAGGCCGTGCGCGGGCTCTGCGAGCGCCGCGGGATCGCCCTCAAGCTGGTCGGGCTGGAGCTCTGCACCGACAACGCCGCGATGATCGGGTCCGCCGCCCGCTTCGCCGAGCCGATCCCGTACCCCGACTACCTCGCCTACGACGCCTTCCCCACGCCCAAGCGCGCCGCATGACCCGGGTGACCGTCTATTCCCGGCCGGAGTGTCACCTCTGCGCCGAAGCGATCGAGAAGCTCGTGGCCATGCACGCGGAGGGCTACCGCTTCGAGTTGCACGAGGTCGACATCGAGAGCGAGGAGCTGCTGCTGCGGCGGCTGCTGGAGAAGATCCCGGTGGTCGAGATCGACGGCGAGGTCGTCTCGGAGCTGATTCTGGACGAGGCCGCGGTGCGGGCAAGGCTCGATACTGTGGGGGCGTGAGCGCCTTGATCGAAGAGCAGGACGCGGCCGGGGGCCTGATCGTCGACGGCGAGCGGCTCTCGCTCGG
>DASUIY010000150.1:0-9136 GCA_036279555.1 Solirubrobacterales bacterium
AGCCGGGTCGACTGCCGCGGCAGGATCCGCTCCAGCTCCCGCGCCGCCATCGCGCCCCCGAACCCACCACCGACGATGACGACGTTCCAGGCCATGTGTTCAACTTAGCACTTTGTAACAACTTGTTACAAAGTGCTGTAACGCACTTTCGCCGGTGACTTGCCTGAAAGTGGGCGCAGCGATAAAGTTTCGGCCATTGGCGTGTTCACACGAACGGCCCGGGGGTGATTTCCCCGGGCCGTTTCTGTGTTGCGGCTGGACTCCTTCAGCGCCCCGCGAGTTGCGACGCGAGCGCGATCAACGCCCGCAGCACACCCGCATTGGCCAAGAGGACAGCCGCGGTTGGCATATCCACGCGAACCTAAGTCGCCGGGGCGCGCGACTCTCCCCCTGTCTACCCAGCTAGAGGCCCAAGCGCTCCCGAATCAACCGGTTGACCTCGCCGCCGTCGGCGCGGCCCTTGGTCTCCTTCATCACGGCGCCGACGATGGCGCCGATCGCCTTTTGGTTGCCGCTGCGGATCTGTTCGGCTGCCTCTGGGTTGGCCTCGACCGCGGCGGCGACGATCGACTCCAGCTCGCCGCTGTCGGAGATCTGAGCGAGGCCCTCGCGGTCGACGAGCGCCTCGGGGTCGCCGCCTTCGGCGACGAGGGCGGCCAGCACCGTCTTGCCGCTGCCATGGGAGATTTTCTTCGCCTGGACCATGGCGATGAGAGCGGCCAGGGCGCCGGGCTCCACATTCGACTCCGCGGCGGTGGCCTCTCCTCCGTCCTGGCGAAGCGCCGCCGCCAGCTCGCCGGTGACCCAGTTGGCGACCACGCGGGGCTCGGCGTCGCCGGCCACCTCGGCCACCTGCTCGAAGTACCCGGCGGTCTCGGGGTCGGCCGCGAGCAGGGCGGCCACGTCCTCCGCCAGGCCCATCCCCTCATAGCGAGCGGCTCGCGCGGCCGGCAGCTCCGGCAGCGACTCGCGCGCTTCGCGGATCATCTCCTCGGTGGGGGCGATCGGCACCAGGTCGGGCTCGGGGAAGTAGCGGTAGTCGTGCGCCTCCTCCTTGGAGCGCAACGGGTGCAGGGTCCCGTCCTCGGGGTGGAAATGGAGGGTCTCCTGGACCACGGTCCCCCCTCCCTCGATCAGCTCGCGCTGGCGCGCCAGCTCGGCTTCCATGCCCCGCTCGAGGAAGCGGAAGCTGTTCATGTTCTTCAGCTCGGTCTTCGTCCCCAGCTCATCGCTGCCGGCGGGCCGCACCGAGACGTTGGCGTCGACCCGCAGGCTGCCCTCCTCCATGTTCACGTCGGAGACCCCGAGCTGGCGAACCGTCTCGCGTAGGAGCCGCGCCCAGGCGGCGGCCTCGGCCGCGCCGCGCAGGTCCGGTTCGGTGACGATCTCGACCAGCGGCGTGCCGCCGCGGTTGAAGTCGACCAGGGAGGCGCCGGAGCCGTGGATGCGGCCCGAGTCGCCGACGTGGATCATCTTCGCCGCGTCCTCCTCGAGATGGGCCCGGTTGATGCGGACGTCGCCGAGGCGGCCGTTGCCGGCGATCGGGATGTCGTACTGGCTGATCTGGTACGCCTTGGGGCTGTCGGGATAGAAGTAGTTCTTGCGGTGGAAGATCGAGTGCGGCGCCACCTCGCACTCCAGCGCCGCGGCGATCTTCAGCGCGTAGAGGATCGCCTGCTCGTTGGTCACCGGGAGCACCCCAGGATGGGCCAGGCAGACCGGGCAGGTGTGGACGTTCGGCTCGTCGCCGAAGGAGAGCTCGCAGCCGCAGAACATCTTCGTCCTCGTCGCCAGCTGGACGTGGATCTCCAGCCCGATCACCGCCTCGAGCTCAGCCATCCTCGCCCCCTTCTTCGCTTCCGGTGCGCTTTTTGGACCCCTGAGGTCCATAAGGCGCACCGGAAGGGTGGGTGTCGAAGCCGATCGCCTGCTCGAGCGCGTGGGCGGCATCGAGCAGCTTCTGCTCGGCGAAGGCCGGGGCGGCGATCTGGAAGCCGACTGGGAGCTGCGGTCCGCCTCCCTGCGGCTCGGCAAGCCCTGCCGGAATCGAGATAGCCGGGATGCCGGCGAGGCTCATCGGCACGGTGAAGAAGTCGTTGAGGTACATCGCCAGCGGGTCGGCGGTCTTCTCGCCCAGCCCGAAGGCGACCGAGGGCGAGGTCGGCGTGACGACGAAGTCGAACTCGGCGAAGGCGGCGGAGAAATCAGCCGCGATCTTGGTCCGCACCTTCTGCGCCTGACCGTAGTAGGCGTCGTAGTAGCCGGAGGAGAGCGCGTAGGTGCCGAGCATGATCCGGCGCTTCACCTCGGTGCCGAACCCCTCTGCCCGGGTCGTCTCGTACATCTCGATCAGGTCGCCGCCACCCTCGCTCCTCATCCCGTAGCGGACGCCGTCGTAGCGGGCCAGGTTCGAGGAGGCCTCGGCCGGGGCGATCACGTAGTAGGCGGAGATCCCGTGCTCGGCATGGGGCAGCGGCGCCTCGGCGATCTCGCCGCCGAGCTGCTCGATCCGCGCCAGCGTCGCCTCGAAGACCTCACGAACGCCAGGCTCGATCGCGTCGCGGGCGAGCTCGGAGGGGACGGCGAAGCGCAGGCCCTTCAGGTCCTCGCGGTCGGGCAGGCTCGGTGCTTCGCCGAGGCCGACCGAGGTCGAATCGCAGGGATCGGCTCCCTGCAGGATCGACAGCATCAGCGCGGCATCCCTGACGTCCCTGGTGAGGGGGCCGCACTGGTCCAGTGAGGAGGCGAAGGCGATCATGCCGTAGCGGGAGATCGCGCCGTAGGTGGGCTTGAGGCCGACGATGCCGCAGAGCGAGGCGGGCTGGCGGATCGAGCCGCCGGTGTCGGTGCCGATCGCCCAGGGCGCCAGGCCGCCGGCGACCACCGCAGCCGAGCCGCCCGAGGAGCCGCCCGGCACGCGGCCGCGGTCCCAGGGGTTGAGCACCGGCCCGAAGGCCGAGTTCTCGTTGGAGGAGCCCATCGCGAACTCGTCCATGTTGGTCTTGCCGAGGACCGGCGCCCCGGCCTCGATCAGGCGCCGGACGGCGGTGGAGGTGTACGCCGGACGGTATCCCTCGAGGATGCGCGACCCCGCCGTGGTCGGCACCCCCTCGGTGCAGAAGATGTCCTTGATGGCGACCGGAGCGAGGCTCGGCTTCTCGACTGAAATCGCCCCCGCGTCCCCGTTGCCGTCCCGCCACAGGTACGCGTTCAGCTCGTCACCGGCCGCAGCCTCCGCCCAGGCATCGCCGTACTCACCCGGCGAGAGGTCGCCAGAGGCCATCGCCTGCTTTGCCTGAACGGCCGTGAGGTCGAGCATGTCCGCCATCTATCCCTCCGCCTGGGGCGACGGGACCCGGAAAGCCCCGTCGATCGGATCGGGAGCCTGGGACAGCGCCACATCCCGATCGAGGCTTTCGTGCGGTTCGTCCGCCCTCAGCACGTTCTCCAGCTCGACCACATGAGACGTAGGCGCCACCTCGTCCAGCTCAAGCTCACCAATCCGGTCGACGTGCTCCAGGATCCCCGAAAGCTCCCCGGCCATCCGCGCAACCTCCTCCTCAGAGAGGCCCAGCCGCGCCAGCTTCGCCACATGCAGTACCTGCTCCCGCTCAATCACGGCGGCCGATTCTAGGGACCCGGGCAGGGGGTGGAGCGTCTTGTACTTTTTCGCCGACTACGCCCGCGCGCCAGCCCAACCCCGCCCCACGAAAAAGTTAAGCGGAACCCCCTGCCCGGGTCCCTCCTAACCCTGCGGCGGCGGGTTCGATGGAGGCGGCGGAGGTGGAGGCGGTGCCGAAGACGACGGCGGCTGCGAAGGCGGAGGAGGCGTACCAGCACCGGGCCCGCTGGAAAGCCGGTCCGCCGCGTCGCCGAAGGTCATCCCTTCCTCCTGCATGGCGCTGTACCCGCCGTAGGCGATCCCGCCGGCGGCGATCAGGCCGAGGAAGATGCCGATGCTGCGAGTCGCGTCGACCGAGATGCCGCCGACGCTGCCGAAGCTGGGCGGGTCGATGATCCGGAAGAGGATCAGCAGCACCGAGACGACGCCGAGGACCGTGACCACGGTGTTCGCCGAGACGGGTGGCTCATAGTCCGCGTCGGTAAGGCGCAGCGCCGCCACGCCGAGCGTGACGAGAATCGTCGCCAGAAGGACGAACGGGATGAAGTCGAGAGCCTGCCAAGCGTTGCCTCCGTCGCCGGAGATCGTGCCCGAGAACCCTCCGACGCCCGAGACCTCGACGCCGAACCAGTTGAAGAACATGAAGACGAAGAGCAGGATCGCGGAGACGGATGCGATCTTCTCACCGGTGCTCAGCCTGTCCAGGTCCATCTGCTACCTCCGTGGGTCTGGGATTCGGTTCGACACTACACCCGCGCCCGGGCGGCAGCCACCGTGTTGACGAGCAGCATCGCGATCGTCATCGGCCCGACGCCGCCGGGAACGGGAGAGATCGCCCCGGCCACCTCCGCCGCGGCCTCGAAATCCACGTCGCCGCGCAGCCCGTCGTCGGTCCGGTTCGTGCCGACGTCGATCACCACGGCGCCGGGCTTGACCGCGTCGGCGCCGATCAGGCCGGGCGATCCGGCCGCCGCCACGAGGACGTCTCCGCGCCTGCACACCTCGGCGAGGTCGCGGGTGCGCGAGTGGCACATCGTCACCGTCGCGTTCGCCGCCAGCAGCAGCCGGGATACGGGCACGCCGACCAGCTTCGAGCGACCGACGACCACCGCCTCCGCGCCCTCCAGCTCGACCCCCTCGTGGCGGAGCAGCTCCATCACCCCCGCCGGCGTGCACGGGACGAGCCCCGGCATCCCGTGGGCGAGGAGGCCGGCGTTGACCGGGGTCAGCCCATCGACGTCCTTGGCCGGGTCGATCGCGGCTACGACCCGGTCGGGGTCGATCTGGTCTGGAACGGGGAGCTGGACGAGGATGCCGTCGACGTCGCGGTCCATGCCCAGCTCCGCGACCAGCTCCAGCAGCTCGTTCTCGCTCGTCTCCGCAGGCAGGCCGTGGTGAGCCGAGCGCATCCCGGCCTCCTCGCAGGCGCGGTGCTTGCTGCGGACATAGATCTCCGAGGCCGGGTCGTCGCCGACGATCACCGTGACCAGCATCGGCGTGCGGCCGTGCTCGGCCTCATAGGCGGCCACCTCCTCGGCGACCCTGGCGCGAACCGCCGCGCCCACCGCTTTGCCGTCGATCACGCGAGCCGCCATCAGCGCCTCCGGATCGGCGCGTAGTCGGCCATCAGCTTGCGCTCGGTGCCGTCGCCGGCGAAGCGCACGACGACGATCCCGCCGGCCTCGACCGCGGTGACCACCCCGTCGCCGAAGGCCGCGTGGACGACGTCGTCGCCGGTGCGCAGCTCCAGGGCCGGGCCGGGGTCGATCGCCGTCGCGGCGTCCGCGCTCGTCGTCTCCCAGCCGAGCCCCGCCGCCGCGCCCGGGGCGCTGGAGTGGCGCTCGGTCAGCTCCGCGGGCAGCTCGTCGACGAAGCGAGAGGGCAGGTTGCGCTCGGCGCGGCCGAAGAGGCGGCGTTCGCGCGCCCAGGTCACGTAGAGGCGCCTGCGGGCGCGGGTGATGCCGACGTAACAGAGCCGCCGCTCCTCCTCTTCTCCCCCCTCTTCCAGCGCCCGCATATGGGGAAAGGCGCCGTCCTCGCAACCGAGGAGGAAGACTGTGTCGTACTCGAGCCCCTTGGCGTTGTGCAACGTCATCAGCGTTATCAGCGACTCCTCCGCCCGCAGCTCGTCCTGCTGGGTGTAGAGCGAGATCTGCTGCAGGAACTCCTCCAGCGGCGAGGACTCCCCTTTGCCCTCCAGCTCGCGGTTGGCGTCGAACTCCGCCGCCATGCCGACCAGCTCCTCGAGGTTCTCGGCCCGCCCCTCGGCCTCGATCGTGCGCTCGGCCGCCAGCGCATCGAGGTAGCCGGTCTCGCGCAGCACGGCCTCGAGCAGCTCGGACACCGGCGCCTCCTCGGCCCGGGCCGCCAGCCCCTCCATCGTCTCGTGGAAGCGGGACACCGCCTTGATCGCCGCGGCGCTCAGGCCCGGCACCTCCTCGGCCCGCTCGGCCACCTCCCAGATCGGCAGCCCGGTGGTGTTGGCGTGCGAGGCGAGGCGTCCCTGGCTGGTGTTGCCGATGCCGCGACGCGGCGAGTTGACGATGCGGGCGAAGGAGACCTGGTCGGCGGGGTTTGCGAGGAGGCTGAGGTAGGCGATCGCGTCCTTGACCTCGGCCCGCTCGTAGAACTTGGTGCCGCCGATCACCTGGTAGGGCAGCTCGAAGCGGACCAGCGTGTCCTCCAGCACCCGGCTCATCGCGTTGGTCCGGTAGAAGACCGCGACGTCCTCGCGCCGCACGCCCTCCTCCTCGCCGAGCCGCTCGATCTCGCCGGCGACCCAGCGGGCCTCCTCGTGCTCGTCGGAGAGCTCGGAGAGCTGCACCGGCTCGCCCCCGGCGATCTCGGTCCAGAGCTGCTTCGGCCGCCGCTCGCGGTTGCGCTCGACCACCGCGTTGGCAGCCGAGAGGATCGTCTGGGTCGAGCGGTAGTTCTGCTCCAGCTTGACCACCTCGGCCTCGGGGAAGTCCCGCTCGAAGTCGAGGATGTTGCGGATGTCGGCGTGGCGGAAGCCGTAGATCGACTGGTCCTCGTCGCCGACCACCATCAGGTTCCCGTGCTCGGCGACGAGCAGCTGCAGCAGCCGGTACTGGGCGTGGTTGGTGTCCTGGTACTCGTCGACGAGGACGTGGCGGAAGGTGCGCCGCCAGCGCTCGCGCGCCTCGTCGGAGATCTCCAGGACGTTGACCGTGCGGACCAGGAGGTCGTCGAAGTCCAGCGCGTTCGCCGCCAGCATCCGCTTCTCGTAGAGCTCGTAGACGCCGGCGACCGTTTCCTCGAAGACGCTGCCCTGGGCCTGGGCATAGGCGGGCGCGTCGACGAGCTTGTTCTTCGCGCCGGAGACCTGGGAGCGGATCGAGCGCGCCGGGTAGCGTTTCGGGTCGACCCCGAGCTCGGCCATGCAGCGCTTCAGCATCCGCAGCGAGTCGGACTCGTCGTAGATCGTGAAGCTGCGCGAGTAGCCGAGCTTCTCGGCGTCGGCGCGCAGCATCCGGGCGCAGGCGGAGTGGAAGGTCGTCACCCACATCGCCCGCGTCACCCGGCCGACCAGCTGTTCGACCCGCTCGCGCATCTCGCTCGCCGCTTTGTTGGTGAAGGTGATCGCGAGGATCTCGCCCGGGCGTGCGGCTCCGGTCGCCAGCAGGTGGGCGATCCGGTGGGTGAGGACCCGGGTCTTGCCCGAGCCGGCCCCCGCCAGGACGAGGAGCGGCCCCTCGCCGTGCTCGACGGCCTGGCGCTGAGGCTCGTTGAGGCCGGCCAGCAGCCGCTCGGCCCTGTCGGCGCCGGGTTCGATCGGCGCGCCACCGGCGTCCACGGGCGTCTCGGGCTCGGTTTGCAGCACGAGTCCGAGAATAGCTTTGGGCCCGGCCGGGTCTCGCGGCCTCAGCCGCCGGCCGAGGAGCGGCCGGTGCGCTCGCGCAGCTCGGTCGGCTCTCCACCCGAGGCGTTGCCGCCGTCGAGCTCGGCGAGCCGCTGCTCGAGATCGGCTATCCGCTGGGAAAGCGTCTTGATCGCCTCGGCGATCGGGTCGGGCAGGTGGATCCAGTCGGCGTCGGGGCCCTCGACGCGCCTGCCTTCGACTTTGACGGGGTGGCCGGGGTTGCCGACCACGGTCGCGTGCGGCGGCACGTCCTCGATCACGACCGTGTTGGCGCCGATCTTGGCGCCGTCGCCGACCGCGACCGGGCCGAGCAGCTTTGCGCCCGAGCCCACGGTGACGTTGTCTCCCAGGGTCGGGTGGCGCTTGCCGCGCTGGAAGCCGGTGCCGCCCAGGGTCACCCCCTGATACAGGGTCACGCGCCTGCCGATCTCCGCGGTCTCGCCGATCACCACCCCGGACCCGTGGTCGATGAAGAACTCGCGGCCGATCTTCGCCGCCGGGTGGATCTCGACCCCGGTGACGGAGCGGGTCACGTAGGCGAGCGCCCGCGGCACGAAGGGGACGCCCGCCTCCGAGAGCGTGTGGGCGACCCGGTGTGCCAGCAGCGCCTGCACCCCGGCCCAGCTGAAGAGGATCTCGACGGTCGAGACCCCCTGGGCCGCGGGGTCGCGATCGCGCGCGGCGCTGACGTCGGCGCGAACCTCGGCCACCAGTCTCTTCCAGCGATTCACGGTGAGAAGAAGGGTAGGGACACGTAGCGCTCGCCCGAGTCGCAGACGACGGTGACCACGCGCTTGCCCGCCATCTCCGGGCGGGCGGCGACCTCGAGCGCCGCCTTGACGTTGGCCCCGGCGGAAATGCCGGCCAGCACCCCCTCCCTCTGCGCGGCGAGGCGAGCCGTGTCGAGAGCGTCCTCGTCGGAGACGGAGAGGATCTCGTCGATCACCGAGCGGTCGAGCACCTCGGGGACGAAGCCGGCGCCGATCCCCTGGATCTTGTGCGGCCCGGGCCGGCCGCCGGAGAGGACGGGGGAGCTGGCGGGCTCCACCGCCACGATCAGGGTCTCCGGGCTGCGCTCGCGCAGCACCGTCCCCACGCCGGTGATCGTGCCCCCGGTGCCGACCCCGGCGACGAAGGCCCCGACCTCGCCGTCGGTGTCGCGCCAGATCTCCTCCGCGGTCGTGCGCCGGTGCACCTCTGGGTTGGCGGGGTTGGCGAACTGCTGAGGCATGAACCCCTTGCGCTGCTCGCAGATCTCCTCCGCCAGCTCCACCGCCTCCGTCATCCCGCCCAGCGAGGGCGTCTCGCGCACCTCGGCTCCGTAGGCGCGCAGGAGCTTGGAACGCTCCCGGCTCATCCCCTCCGGCAGTGTCAGGATCAGCTCGTAGCCCCTCGCCGCGCAGACCATCGCCAGGGCGATCCCGGTGTTGCCGCTGGTCGGCTCGACGATCACGGACTTGCCGGGCTCGATCAGCCCGTCGCGCTCGGCCCCATCGATCATCGCCACCCCGATCCGGTCCTTCACCGACCCCCCGGGGTTGAGGTACTCGAGCTTGACGCAGACCTCGCCCGGAAGGCCCTCGCCGAGACGCGCGAGAGAGACCAAAGGCGTATCGCCGACGACTGCTGCTGCG
>DASUIY010000151.1:0-4901 GCA_036279555.1 Solirubrobacterales bacterium
CTGGCCAGGCGGGCGACCTGTCGATACGCCACCTCGCGGAGCCACTCACTGGGGCCGTGGAAAGCATCCAGCAGCAAGCTGGTCATGTCCTCCACCGGCGCAGTGCCGACGACCTCGAGTGCCCACTTGCGGTCGGTGATGGTCCCGCGCTCCCTTGCGTCATCCAGGATGGTCGCCACCCGCCGCTGCAGGCCGGCGGTGAGGCCCTCGGTTCGACCTGCAAACGCGCTCTGCAAGAGGCCCAGCAAGTGCAGTGTTCCGGGACGCCAGCTGAAGCGGGCATCGTCACCTGTCGGTTCCGCCTCCGCCAGCAAGGCGTCGGCTTCCGCGACGAGAGCTCCGATGTGGTCGGGCTGGGCGTGGCAGAGGGTAACCACAGTCTCGCGCCAGCTCGCGTCGGTAAGCAGGGTTCGAGCGCTGACTCGGTTGGATTCGCGCAGCACCACGCAGGTGGCGAAGTACTCTTGGAAGCGCCGGTGGGCGAAGGTGAAGGTCCCTTCGCCGGGCTCGGGCGCCTCATCGTCGGAGCGAGCCAGCTTGATCCAGCTCAAGGCGTCTAGAGCGGCGTCGAGAGCGGCCACGGAGGAAAATCCCTCCTGTACGTACGCCGCCTTCAGATCCTCCCTGGTTGGGCTGAGGCCGAAATTATCGGCGGCGGTCATGGTGAAGGCGACCTCCTCCGAGAGGCGCCTCAGCGTCTCGCTGGAGATGTGGAAATGCTGTGCGAGCCGCTCGCGGTCCGTTTCCAGCCGCCGCAATACGAAAACCTCGAATACGTCATGCCAGCCTTCCGGCAGTGTTTTTTTGGCCCGCACGAATTCGGCAAGCAAGCTGAGGAAGAGGGGGTTCGCCGAGAGTGTGGCGAGTTCAGGGGGGAGGTCGCGCAGGTGTGCTTCCAGCTGCACCTTTGCCCCGCCGATCCCTGCCTTGTCGATCAGCTCCAGCTTCCTCTTCTCTGAGAGCGGCACTATTCGAAAGGTCGGCAGTCCAGCTTTCAGCGGTGCACGGAAATGCCGGGAGGCGATCACCCCGCGACACGTGTGCATTCCCGCCACGAAGGAGGAGATAGCGGTGGAGTAAGCCCGCACGATGTCGTCGTCTTCGGTGGAGCTCAGCACCTCCGGGATCTCGTCGAAGGAATCGAACAGGAAGAACCAACCTCCGTCCTCCTTGCTCCGGGAGAACTCGTCGTCGAGGAACTTGTGCACCTCACGGTCGCCTCCTCGCCGCAGGCTTTCCAGAACGAAGTCTTCGATCAGGCGCGCGTCGACCTTGCGGGCTTCCGTGCGCAGATCCTTGAGATTGACGTAAAGCGGGATCACCGCGTCCGTGCGCTTGGCCTTCATCGCCTTCTGCGCCATCTTCTGCGTCACGAACCGCAGCGCCACGCTCTTGCCGGATCCGGGGTCTCCACGCAACAGGATCAGGCGCTCTCCGCTCTTGGCCAGAGCCTTGGAGAGCGAACGCTCTCGGCGCAGGCCGCGCCGACGGCCGAAGGGCTTTCCCAGGCCGCGGCGGCGGTCGTTGCCCACGGTCTCGACCTCAGCCTCCAGCTCGGCAAAGCGGCCATCGGACCAGTGCTCACGTAGATTCAGATCGCAGACACGGTCCTTGACCAAGGCGGCGAACTGCTGCCGACGCCGGAGGCGCTTCTTTTCCTCCGGATTGCGCAGGCCCAGGCGCCGCTGGCTCCAGGCTAGGAGTTTCGAGAGTGCGGCAAAGCCGCTCCAGAGGAGGCCGAGCAGCACCAGCCCGGTAGCCGCGAGCTCCGCGGGCTCGGAGTGAATGCCAAGCTCCTGCAGCAGTTCACCCGGCAGCACCCCGCTTATCCAGTGGGCAAGCTCAATGGAACAAATCTATGTGAGCCTGCCGACAACACCGCGTCGCGCCCACAAAGCTCACTCGCCCGCTTCGGCGTCCGAATGACGATTGCCCTGAGCCACAAGCTGATCCAGATGGTCGGCCCACTGATCTACGATGGCCCTCCAGCCCCGATAGCTCAGCTGGATAGAGCGACTCCCTCCTAAGCGAGTTGGAGGAGCGCGTGTTTTCGGCTCCGTAGAGCCGATGCGTTTGCCTATCTTCAGCGCAGGGATTGCTTTCGATCGCTGGCGGTTGATGCTGTTTTGGGCAGCGAAAGCCGTCCGCTGCCCGATCAGGAAAGAACCACTCCGCTTCGCTACCGTGTCTCCATGGCTTCGATTCAACAGCCGGGCCAAGCCTCGAAGGACCCTGCGGCGGCAGCCGAGGCGGTCCGCGTCCAGCGATTGCGCGAAGACGCACAACGCCCCATGAGCGTGAACTTGGCCGAGACGATCGCGCTGAGTCACGCGCTGCTGAAGATGGCCGCACCCGCCCAGCGGCAATGACGTCAGCGGCCTTCGACGAGATCCTACGGAGGCTGGTAGCCGCGGGCGCGGAGTTCGTGGTGATCGGTGGGCTTGCCTTGGGAGCAAGAGGCGTTGTTCGTGCCACCAAGGACATCGACATCGTCGTCTCGTCCGATGTCGAGAACCTAAAGGTGGTTGCAGAGGTGGCGGTAGAGGCCGGTGGGCACGTTCAGCGAGGCGAGGCGCTGCTGGGAACTCCCTTCTCGATCGCGGCGGAGCTCGCCTGCGGGGAACAGATGGCAATCGACACGGAGCTTGGACGCCTCGACATCGTGCAGGGACTCGAGGGCGTTCCGAGCTTCGACGAGCTCCGATCGCGTGCCACCGTGACCGAAGTGCTCGGAGTCAACGTGGCGGTCTGCTCGGTGGAGGATCTGCGTGCGATGAAGCGAGCCGCCGGCCGTGGTCAAGATCTCGTGGACTTGGAGAACCTCGATGCGGCTGAAGGTTGACCCAAGCGGAAGACCCCGTGACCAGGCTCTACCCTTGTCGGCATCCGGCCCCGATAGCTCAGCTGGATAGAGCGACTCCCTCCTAAGCGAGTTGGAGGAGTCGGCGTTTTCGGCTCTGCGCAGCGGTTTGCACAGAGCCTCACGCGGTCATTGATTCCGGTCGATTGCAGTGGTTCTATTTCGATTTGGGCAGCGAGAACGGCTCGCTGCCCAATGGATTGCATTGTCGGCAACTCGCTCCGCTACCTTGTCCACCATGGTTTCTCGCAACCTGATCGATCAAGCAGGGCAACTGCTGGCAGAAGCCGCCGGGGCGAATTCAAGGGTGATCCTCTTCGGCTCTCACGCGCGCGGAGAGGCAGGGCCGGATAGCGACGTCGACTTTCTCGTCATCGAGCCTGTCGTGGAGAATCGCCTCAGAGAGTGGGAGCGTCTGCGACGCGCTCTCAGAGACTTCCCGGCGCCGGTAGACATCGTCGTCCTCGACGAGAAGCGCGCCGAGAGGCGCGCAAAGGTGCCGGGAACGATGGTCCATCACGCGCTGCGCGACGGTCACATCCTTGCCCACGCCTGAGCAGATCGAGGTCGCGGAGTCCCTCGGTCGGCTCGCGGAAATCGACCTGGCGACCGCCGAGAAGCTCGCCCCCGATCCGGAGATGGATGACCGCCCGGTGGGCTTCCACGCGCAGCAGGCCGTCGAGAAGGCCGTGAAGGTCGCCCTGATGCTGGAGGGCATCGACTTTCCAAAGACGCACGACCTCGAATATCTGATCGTGTTGGCCGAGAAGAACTCCATCGCCATGGAGCCGGAGCTCGAGTCGGCGTCCTGGCTGACCCCCTGGGCCGCCGAATTCCGGTACGACGACGCGCCGATCGAGACGCTGGAGCGCAAGCGAGCGATCGCCGTCGCCAACGCTGCGGTCGCCTGGTGCCAAGATCTGATTGCTGACGCTGGCCGTGAATCGTCATCGGGAGAGACACCTGCGAGACAATCTTCTTCCCGCCCCGATAGCTCAGCTGGATAGAGCGACTCCCTCCTAAGCGAGTTGGAGAAGTGATGGTTTTTGACTCTATCTCGCGAGATTCACTACGTCTCGCGCTCCTCAAATTCCATCCGATCACGCACGATTAATGCCTGTTTGGGCAGCGAGAAATCCCTGCTGCCCAAACCTCGTCGGATGACTTCGCCTCTATGCATGCGAGATAGTTGTCATCAGGAATGTCAGAAGCCCTCGCCTTTACTGCGGCCAATGTCGTCCACATCGCTTGGATCTTGCTTATCCGCAAACTCGCGGAGATATCGCAGATACGCCTGGCCAGCTTGAAGGATCTGGTATCTGAGACGGTCCGCCCCACCCTCTAGTCGCCTCACAAGCGCTGGATACCGTTTCAGGACCTTGTTGGCGTTGTTATGCCGAATCCGGGAGCCGGCATGGCTTGATCTAGCCTCAATCTCCCCCGTACTAAGAGGCCGTCCGGCTTCTTGCAGAATTAGGAGGCAACGCTCTAGCTGGCCGCGCTCAATAATGTTGCTTCGCGATGGCCCATTGCTTACGCCAAGAACCTGACTTGGATTTATCCCCTCCACTAGAGAATCAACAATCTTGCAGTAAGCCTCCAGTGAATCCTCATTACGAATCTGCAAGTCAGGCAGTTGGTGGGCAACCGACAAGAGGCCAAATGCCGCTTGTTCATCATCAATCGTTTCAAGTTCATCAATGGTTATTGGCTCACCGTCGCGAGAGCGTTTCAGATAGCGCTCTAGGCGTATACGTGGGTCGGCGTCAACCAAAACGACTTGAGTGCCTGGCTTAACCTCTTTTATCGCAAGAAGCTCCTCAACCGTCCGAAATCCAGAAATCACGAAGCCGCTATCAAGACGCACCTCCTCGAACCAATCCAGAATGCGTCGAGCCACCACGTCAGCGCCGTGTTCAGAAAGCATGCGCGTTGCAAAGGCGGCTGGATTCTCGTCAGATCCTCGCTCTCCCAGAGAGCGCACAATTGTGCTTGCCTCGATGTGCTGCAACTCTTGCTGTTCGGCTTGTTCTGCGAACGT
>DASUIY010000152.1:0-13088 GCA_036279555.1 Solirubrobacterales bacterium
TAGGGGGAACCGCCCCCGAGGACGCTTTAGCGACCGGAGGGGGTGGTGGGTCCCCTGCAGCGACAGGACCCGCGGGCCACCAGCGTTCAGACCTCGACGACCACGGGAATGATCATCGGCCGCCGCTTCAGCTTGTTGTAAACCAGGCCGGCAACCGCGTCGTGCAGGTCTTCCTGGATCAGGTGCAGCTCGCGCGTGCCCGCCGAGGCCGCGTCCTCGAGCGAGTCCTCGACCACGTCTTTCAGCTCCTCGACGAGAGCGTCCGCCTCGTCGAGGAAGGCGACCCCGCGGAAGAGCACTTCCGGATCGGCGATCACATGGCCGTCCTCGGAAGAGATCGTCGCGACGACGATGAAGATCCCGTCGGCCGAGATCTCCCGGCGATCGCGCAGCGCGACGTCGTCGGGCTCGCCGACGTTGACTCCGTCGACGTAGATCACCCCGGCGTGGATGTCCTCGCCGAAGCCGGCGCCGTCGGCGCCGATCTCCAGCGGCAGGCCGTTGCGTCCCTGGAAGATGCGCTCGGGCTCGACCCCGACCGATTCGGCCAGCTCGGCGTGCAGCCGCAAGCGCTGATGGTCCCCGTGCACGGGCAGCACGTAGCGCGGTTTGGTCAGGTTGAGCATCAGCTTCAGCTCCTCCTGCCAGCCGTGGCCGGAGGCGTGGATCGGCGCGTCCTTGGCGGTGACGACGGTGGCGCCGATCTCGTAGATGCGGTCGATCGTCTCGTTGACCGCACGCTCGTTCCCGGGAACGGGCGTGGCCGAGAAGACCACCGTGTCGCCCGAGTGCAGCTCGACGTCGCGGTGGTCGTTGTTGGCCATCCGCCGCAGCGCCGAGAGCGGCTCTCCCTGGCTGCCGGTCGAGATCACGACGACCTTGTCGTCGGGGAAGCTCTCGATCTCGCGAGGCTGGATGAAGAGGCCTTTCGGCGCCTCGGCGATGCCCAGGTTCGACGCGATGTTGAAGTTCTTGCGCATCGAGCGACCGACCAGCGCCACTCGCCGGTCGAGCTTCACCGCGGCGTCGATCACCTGCTGGACACGGTGGATGTTGGAGGCGAAGGAGGTGACGATGATCCGTCCCTTGCAGCCGGAGAAGGTCTCCAGCAGCGCCGGCCCGACGCTCGACTCCGAGGGCGCGATCCCGGGCCGGTCGGCATTGGTGGAGTCGCCGCAGAGCAGCAGCAGCCCGTCGCTGCCGATCTCGGCGAGCCGGGAGATGTCGGCCGGGCGGCCGTCGACCGGTGTCTGGTCGAACTTGTAGTCGCCGGTCATCAGCACCGAGCCGAGCTCGGTCGTGAGCAGGACGCCGCGGGCATCGGGAATCGAGTGCGAGAGGTGGATCAGCTCCAGCTCGAAGGGGCCGGCCTTCACTTTCTCCCCCGCCGCCAGGTCCTGGAGCGGCGCGTCGCCGAGCTTGTGCTCGTCGAGCTTGGAGCGGACCATGCCGATCGTCAGCTGGCCGCTGTAGATCGCCGGCGGCGAGCCGAGCTCGCGCAGCACGTAGGGCAGGGCGCCGACGTGGTCCTCGTGCCCGTGGGTGAGGACGATCGCCTCGATGTCGTCGACGCGGTCGCGCAGGTAGGAGAAATCGGGCAGGACCAGGTCGATCCCGAGCATCTCGGCGGTCGGGAACATCAGGCCGGTGTCGACGACGACGATGCGGCCGGCGTACTCGACCACGGTCATGTTCTTGCCGATCTCGCCCAGGCCTCCGAGCGGCAGCACGCGAAGCTTGTCGGCGGGCACTAGGGCGTCACCGGGGCAAGGCCGACGCTCTCCAGCGCCGCTCTCACGGTCGCTCGCTGCTCCGCATCGGCGGGCACGAGGGGAAGTCTCAGGGCGTCTGTTGGGATCAGGCCGAGCATCGCCAGCGCCGCCTTGACCGGGATCGGGTTGGTCGTCACGCCCATCGCGGCGTAGACCTCGCGCAGGCCGGAGTCGATCTCACGCGCCCGGTCCAGGTCTCCAGCCTGGGCGGCGTCCCACATCTCGCGCATCTGGGGCCCGACCAGGTGCGAGGCGACGCAGATCCCCCCCGCCCCGCCGATTTCCAGCGTCTTGAGGAAGATGTCGTCGTTGCCGGCGAGGACCTCGAGCCCCTCGATCGGCTGTAGCTCGTCGTTGTTGGCCTGCTTGACCGCCACCACGTTCTCGATCCTGGCGATCTCGGCGAGCTGGTCGGGAGGCACGTTGACCACGACCCGCGAGGGGATGTTGTAGGCGATCAGGGGGAAGCCGGGGACGGCGGCGGCGATCGACTCGAAGTGAGCGAGGATCCCGGCCGGGTTGGGCTTGTTGTAGTAGGGGGTGACGATCAGGGCCGCGTCGGCACCCGCCTCGAGCGCGCCCTGCGTCAGCTCGATCGAGTGCTGCGTGTAATTGGTGCCGGTGCCGCAGATGAGCAGGACGTCATCGCCGGCCTCCTTGCGGACCGCGCGGACCAGCGCCAGCGCCTCCTCGTCGGTCAGCGTCGGCGCCTCGCCGGTGGAGCCGGAGATGACCAGCCCGTGCGAGCCGTGCTCGAGCAGGTAGGTGGCCAGCTTCAGCGCCGCGGCCTCGTCGACCGCCCCGTTCTCGTCGAACGGGGTCGCCATCGCCGTGATCACTCCTTCGATTGAGGCCATGTGCGCAGACTAGATCATCCTGCGCCTGCGCAGATTTCAGCTTCCGACGCCGTTTCTAGGATGTGCGCCCGCCGGACATCGAAGTCCGGTTTTTACGGCAACCCCTAAAGGAGAACGAATGCCAAAGATCGGGTCCAAGCGACCCTCACCAGCCCTTGTGATCTCCGTTATCGCTCTCTTCGTCGCACTGGGCGGCAGCGCCTATGCGGCGAAGAAGATCGGCAGCAACGAAATCAAGGCGAACGCGATCACGACGGGCAAGATCAAGAAGAACGCGGTCACCACGGCGAAGATCAAGAAGAACGCCGTAACCGGAGCCAAGATCAACGAGGGAACGCTCGGCACGGTTCCGAGCGCGACTGACGCGGTCAACGCCACCAATGCGACGAACTTCAGCCGCTACTTCACCTCCGGCCTGAAGAAGGCGAGCGTCGGTCAGCAGGTCCAGCTTGCCTCGAACGGCCCCTTCGCGTTCACCGGCGTCTGCAACGACCTCGGCGGCGGCGAATACGAAGCGATCGTGAAGGCAACGACGTCTCAGTCCGGCTCCTTCTTCACCTCCGACGAAACCTACTTCGCCGAAGCCGATTTCGACCCCGGTGACGAAGGAATCGCAAGTGATTTGTTGGCCGACGACTCTCCTTACTGGTACGGCACCTACGGCTACTACGACGAGTGGTCGGCCGCGAGCCCGGACGGCTCTCTGCTGTTGCGGGGCCATGCCGACGTTGGCGTGAAGGTGTTCGGCGCCGATTGCGCATTCCTGCTCACCTGGGAAAGCGATGCCTAGGAGCTGATCCCGTTGCACCGAAAGGGGTGCGGCTTCGGCCGCGCCCCTTTTTTGCGGAGGCTGAAACCCGATCTACAGCAGCTTCTCGAGCCCGACCGTGAAACGATCGCTCAGGCCGCCGACTTTCCGCACCGCCAGCAGCACGCCGGGCATGAACGAGCGGCGGTCGATCGAGTCGTGGCGGACGCTCAGGGTCTGCCCCTCGCCGCCGAAGACGACCTCCTGGTGGGCGACCAGGCCCGGCAGGCGGACCGAGTGGATCGGCCGGTGGACGTTGCCGCCGGCCGCGTCGATCAGCTCGGCGGTCCGCTTGGCGGTGCCCGAAGGAGCGTCCAGCTTCTTGTCGTGGTGCAGCTCGACGATCTCGCACTCGGGCATGTGGCGGGCAATCGTCTGCGAGACCTCCATCAAGAGCACCGCGCCGATCGCGAAGTTGGGGGCGACGAAGCAGTTCGCCTGAGAGGCCTCGGCGGCAGCCTCAAGCGCGCCGAGGTCGAAGCCGGTGGTGCCGATCACCACGTGCACGCCCGCGGCCAGGCAGGCTTCCGCGTTGGCGAGGGCGGTGTCGGGGGTGGTGAAATCGACGACGACGTCGGCCTCTCCCAGCACGTCGGCCAGCCCGGTGCCGAGGGCCGGGTCGGCCCTGCCGCTGAGCTCGGTGTCCTCGGCGCCCTCGACCGCCTCGCAGACGGCCTGGCCCATGCGCCCGGCGGCGCCGGATACGGCGACCCGGATCACGCTGCCACCAGGGCCTCGCTGACCGGGCCGACGGCCTCGCGGAAGCGACTCTCCTCGCGGCCGACGCAGGCGGCGGAGAGGCGCTCGGGTCGGTAGAGCTCGTCGGCAAGGGCGGTCAGGCCCTCAACCGTGACCGCGTCGATCTTGGCCAGCATCTCGTCGAGGCTGTCGATCGGCAGGCCGAACAGCGTCGCGCGGGAGATCCGGCTCATCCGGGCCGCGGTCGACTCGGAGGAGAGGACGAGCCGGCCCTTGACGTTCTCCTTGGCGCGGGTCAGCTCGGCGGCGGTGACCGGGGCCTCGCGCAGCCGGGCCAGCTCGGCGCCGATGATCGAACAGGCCTCCTCGACGTTGTCCTCGCGCGTGCCCACGTAGGTCGCGACCAGGCCGGAGTCGGTGTACTGCTCGCTGTAGGAGCCGACCGAGTAGGCAAGGCCCCGCTTCTCGCGGATCTCGATGAAGAGCCGCGAGGAGCTCGAGCCGCCGAAGATCGAGTCGAGCACGGCCAGGGCGTAGCGGCGCTCGTCCTCGCGCCTGATCCCGGGCGCTCCGAAGCAGATGTGGTACTGCTCGGTGTCCTTCTCGTAGAAGCGCAGGCGCGCCTCCTCGCCGGGGCCGGTGGCCGCCCGGGCGTCCGCCGTAGCCGACGGCGGGCGGACCAGGCGCTCCGCCAGGCCGGCGATGCGCGCGTGGTCGATGTTGCCGGCGGCGCCGACGACGACGTTGGGAGCCGTGTAGCGGGTGCTGCGGTAGGCCTCGATGTCCGGCACGGGGACCGAGCTGATCACCTTCGCCTCGCCCAGGACCCGCCTGCCGAGCGGGTGCTCGCCGAACACCGCTTCGGCGAGGATGTCGTGGACGCGGTCCTGCGGCTCGTCCTCGTACATCGCGATCTCCTCCAGGACGACCTCGCGCTCTGCGTCGACTTCCGGATAGGTCGGCGCCAGCAGCATCTCGGCCAGCAGGTCGAAGACCTCCTCGGTGTGCTCGTCGAGGAAGCGGGCGTGGATGTGCGTCGTCTCCTTGCCCGTCGCGGCGTTGACCGATGCGCCGAGGCCGTCGAGTCGCTCCGCGATCTCGATCGCCGAGAACCGCTCGGTGCCCTTGAACAGCAGGTGCTCGAGGAAGTGGGAGACGCCCGCCTGTGCCGGTGTCTCGTCGCGCGAGCCGGTGCGCACCCAGAGCCCGAGCGCCACGGACCGCACCGAGGGAACCTCCTCGGTGACGACCCGGACGCCCGTGCCCTGCTCGGTCAGCTGCGGTGCGCTCAACGCTCGTGCTTTAGCGCCGCTCGCGGTCGCCGCCGCGGGGGCGACGCCCCTCGCGCCCGCCGCGACCGCCGCGGTCCCCCCCGTTGCGACGAGAGCCGCCGTCGCCGGAGCCGACCGCCGCCAGTTCCTCCGGGCTCTTGCCGGCGACCGAGGGATCGTCGGAGAGGCGCAGGCCGATCCGCCCTCGCTCGCGGTCGACCTCGACCACGGTCACGTCGATTTCCTCGCCGGCGGTGAGGACGTCGTCGACCGAGTCCACCCTCTCGCCGGGCTTGACGTTGGAGATGTGCAGGAGGCCGTCGGTGCCCTTGACCAGCTCGACGAAGGCGCCGAACGTGGTCGTCTTGACGACCTTGGCCGCGTTGTAGCGGTCGCCGATCTCGGCCTCCTTGGTCATCGACTGGATGCGGGCGACGCAGGCTTCGACCAGCGAGCCGGTCGGGGCGTAGATGCGGATCGTGCCGTCGTCCTCGACGTCGATTTCGGCTTCGAACTCCTCGCAGAGAGCCCGGATCGTTTCGCCGCCTTTGCCGATCACGGCGCCGATCTTCTCCTGGTCGATCTTGATCGCCTCGATCCGCGGGGCGTGCTGGGAGAGCTGCTCGCGCGGGCCGTCGATCGCCTCGGCCATCTTGCCGAGGATGAACTGGCGGCCCTTGTTGGCCTGCTCCAGGGCATCGGTGAGGATCTCGAAGGTGACGCCGGTGATCTTGATGTCCATCTGCAGGGCGGTGATCCCGTCCGCGGTCCCGGCGACCTTGAAGTCCATGTCGCCGAGATGGTCCTCGACGCCGGCGATGTCGGTGAGCACGATGTAGTCGTCGCCCTCCTTGATCAGGCCCATGGCCACACCGGCCACCGGTGCGCTAACCGGCACGCCGGCGGCCTGCAGGGCCATCGAGGAGGCGCAGACCGAGCCCATCGAGGAGGAGCCGTTGGACTCGAGCGTCTCCGAGACGACCCGGATCACGTAGGGGAAGTCCTCTTCGTTGGGGATCGTCGCGACCAGGGCCCGCTCCGCGAGCGCGCCGTGGCCGATGTCGCGGCGCTTGGGGCCGCGCATGAAGCCGGCCTCCCCGACCGAGAAGGGCGGGAAGTTGTAGTGGTGCCAGAACTTCTTCGAGGTCTCCAGGCCGAGCGTGTCGATGCGCATGTCCATGCGCGTCGTGCCGAGGGCGGCGTTGGAGAGGATCTGCGTCTCGCCGCGGGTGAACAGCGCCGAGCCGTGCACGCGCGGTGAGACGTCGACCTCACACTCGATCGGGCGGATCTCGTCCTGGGCGCGGCCGTCGGGGCGTTTCTTGTCGACGGCGATCGCCTTGCGGATCGTGTCCTTCTCGATCGCTGCGAATGCGGCCTTGACCTCGGCGACCCGCTCCTCGTCGACCTCGTCGGCGTCGTCGGGAACCGCGTACTTGCCGACCACCTCGTCCTTGACCGCGTCGATCGCCTCGTAGCGCTCGAGCTTGCCCTCGGTGGCGATCGCGTCGACCAGCGCCTGGCCGTGCGAGGAGCGGATCTCGTCGATCAGGCCCTCGTCGATGCTGGGCGCCTCGACCTCCATCTTCTCCTTGCCGGCCTTCTGCTGCAGCTCCTCCATCGCGGCGCAGAGCTTCTTGATCTCGCCGTGGGCGATGTCGAGCGCGTCGAGGATCTCCTGCTCGGTGACGCCGTTGGCGCCGGCCTCGACCATCAGGATGGCCTCGTCGGTGCCGGCGACGATCAGGTCGAGGTCGAGCTCGGCGTGGTCCTCCTCGGAGGGATTGACGACGAAGTCGCCGTCGAGCTTGCCGATCCGCACCGCGCCGACGTGGGCGGTGACTGGGACCGGAGAGATCGCCAGCGCCGCGGAGGCGCCGTTCATCGAGAGGATGTCGTAGGGGTGGACCTGGTCCACCGACATCGGGATCGCGACGAGCTGGGTCTCGTAGTGCCAGCCCTTGGGGAAGAGCGGCCGGATCGGCCGGTCGATCATGCGCGCGGTCAGCGTCGCCTTCTCGCTGGATTTGCCCTCGCGACGGAAGAACGAGCCGGGGATCTTGCCCGCGGCGTACATGCGCTCCTCGATGTCGACGGTGAGCGGAAGGAAGTCCACGTCGCGCAGGCTGCCGACGGTTGCGGTGCAGAGCACCATCGTGTCGCCGGCCTGAACCACGACCGCGCCACCCGCCTGCTTCGCGAGTTTTCCGGTCTCGAAGGAAATCTGGCTGTCGCCGATGTCCGCCGAAACGCGGGTTACGTCAAACATGCTCATTTAGTTGTCCTACCTCCGGCCGCCCGGATGGCGGCCATTTGCTTTCAGAACTCTCGTTCTCTTTCGGAAAAGAGGGTACACGCAGGGCGTGTCTGAGGTTAGCCGCCACTATTGGCGGTCAAACTCAGACACGTCTGGGAAGAGGGCCGGCGTGCCGGTGACGCCGGCGCGGATGCCGGACTCGAAGTCGCGCCGGACGCGCGCGGCAGCCTCCTCGGAGCGGCGATCGGCCTCGAAGCGGTCGAGATCGAGGCCCAGGAGCTCGGCCCGCTGCCAGAGGTGCGGGTCGTCGACGTGGCCGCGATCGGCGTAGAGCGCGTCGACCATCTCGAAGAAGCATCCCTGCCTGCCCGCCGCCTCGGCTGCGGCGTGCAGCGCGGGAGAGCGCGGGTGCTTGCTGGCGACCGGGAAGTGGCGAAAGACGACCGTCGCCTCGCGCCCGGCGATCTCCGTCCAGGCCGCGGCGCAGTGCGGGCAGCCGAGGTCGGCGTAGACGATCAGCTCGGGGCCCTCGCCGCGGCGATGGTCTTCCGGCCCGGCCGGCGGTACCGCAGCGCTGGTCAGCTCAGGCGTCAGGGCCGAGTGCGTCGAAGATCAGGTTGGCGCCGGGGATCTCGAGCGGGGTCGGGGACTCGTGCACCCACTCCACCGTGCCCTCCTCGTCGACGAGGACGAGGGAGCGGTTGGAAGTGCCGGCCCTCTCGATGTAGGCGCCGTAGGCGCGGGCCACCTCGCCCTTGGGCTCGAAGTCGGCGAGCAGCTGCGTGTCGATGCCGAGCGACTCCTGGAAGGCCTTGTGGGCGAAGCCGTGGTCGACGCTGATCCCCACCATCGTCACGCCCTTGGCCTCGATCTCGGGCTTGACCTCCTGGTAGATCGAGAGCTGGTGGCTGCAGACCGGGCTGAAGTCCAGCGGGTAAAAGACCAGCAAGACCTTGCGGCCGCGGAAATCGGAGAGCGAGACCTTCTTGCCGTCCTGGTTGCGAAGGGTGAACTCGGGAGCCGCCTCCCCTGCAGCGATCATCGGTTCCCTCGGATCGCCGCCGGGCTCTAGTGCCGCAGGCCGAGTTCGCCGACCAGGGCGCGGTAGCGCTCCAGGTCGTGGCGCTCGAGGTATCGCAGCATGCGGCGGCGCTTGCCGACCAGCATCAGCAGGCCGCGGCGCGAGTGGTGGTCTTTGGCGTGCGTGCGGAGGTGCTCGGTGAGTTCGTTGATCCGCTCGGTGAGCAGGGCCACCTGGACCTCGGCCGAGCCGGTATCGCCGTCGGCGCGGCCGTACTTGCCGATCAGCTCGCTTTTTTTCTCCTTGGTAAGGCTCATCTCGAAAAAAGTGCCGCGCTCCAGATGGAGCTCACGGCCGCTGGAAGCTAGCACAGACCCGCTTCGCGTCCTCCACATCGATGCGCATCTGGGCGATCAGCTCCTCGACCCCGGCGAAGCGCTTCTCGCCCCGCAGGCGGGCGACGAATGCGACCCGCAGATCGGTGCCGTAGAGATCGCCCTCGAAGTCGATCAGGTAGGTCTCGATCAGCACGCCGCGCCCGGTCTCGAAGGTGGGCCGGACGCCGACGTTGACGGCGGCCGGAACGCCGTTGGCAAAAGCCGCGTAAACGCCGTGCCCCGGAATCGCAAGCCGGTCGTCGGGAACGATGTTGGCGGTCGGGAAGCCCAGCTCGCGACCGCGCTGGTCGCCGCTCACCACCTGGCCCTCGACCATGAAGGGGGCGCCGAGGCAGTGCCGGGCGCCCTCCATGTCACCGGCGGCGATCAGGGCCCGGACCCGGGTCGAGGAGACCGTCTCCCCGTCCACCTCGACAAGCGGCACGACGCGGGTCTCGAACTCCGGCCGCGCGGCGAGCATTGCCGGGTCGCCCTGGGCTTTCGCGCCGAAGCGGAAGTTCTCCCCGACCGAGACCCGCTCGGCGCCGAGGCGCTCGACGAGCACGCCGTCGATGAACTCCCCGGCGCTTCTCTTGGCGAATTCCGCATCGAAGGGGATGACGACGAGCTCACGGACGCCGAACCCCTCGATCACGTCGCGCTTGACGCCGAAGGGCATGATCAGCTTCGGCAGCGCCGCCGGGTGCAGGATCTCCAGCGGGTGCGGGTCGAAGGTGAGGACGGTGTCCGCGTCGTCGATCACCGCCTGGTGACCGCGGTGGACCCCGTCGAAGGTGCCGATCGCGACGTGACGCGGACGCGGCTCGGCATCCGGCAGCGAGGTGACCTCGATGCTCACCGCAACCCCTTCCGGTGCGCTTTAGCTCGAAATAGAGGGGAAAAGGCGCACCGGAACGTCATCGCAGGGCCTCCGCGGCGGCCGGGACCAGCTCGCCCACCTGCTCCAGGTCGAATTCCCGGCCGGCCTCCTCGACGCGAAAGGGCCCTATCGCGGTGCGGCGGAGCTCGGCGCAGTAGGCGTCGTCGAGCGTCTCCAGCAGGGTGCGGATATAGGTGCCGGCGGAGCACTCGATCTCGTATTCGGCGCTCTCGGCATCGCTCGCGAGCAGCTCGGCGCGGTAGACGTCGACCTCCCTCTCGGGGGTCTCGACCGTCTCCCCCCGGTGGGCCTTGCGGTAGAGGCGCTCGCCGCCGACCCGGACCGCGGAGGTCATCGGCACCCGCTGGCGCACGCGGCCGGTGGGCAGCTCCAGCGACTCCGGTAGGCGACCCGTCTCGGTCAGCTCGCCGTCGGGGTCCCCTGTGCTCGAGCGCCAGCCCAGCCGCGCCCGGGCCACATAGGTCTTCGGCAAGCCGGTGAGGAAGCGCTGCAGCCGGGTCGCCCGGCCGAGCAGGACCAGCAGCAAGCCGGTCGCGAAGGGGTCGAGGGTGCCCGCGTGACCCGCCTTGCACCCACGTTCTCGCCGCACCGCCACGACCATGTCGTGCGAGGTTATCCCGGCCGGCTTGTCGCAGAGCAGCAGACCGTCGCCTTGCCCGCCCATCGTCAAGGCCCGAGCTGAGTGACTACCTCGTCGCAGAGGAAGGTGACCAGCTCCTCCAGCTCGAGGTCGGTGGAGAATCCGGCGGCTCGCTTGTGCCCCCCTCCCCCGTGCTTGCGGGCCATCGCCGAGACGTCGACCTCGCCGCCGCTGGAGCGCAGGCTCGCCTTGCGGGCGGCGCGCCCGCGGTCGCCCTGGTCGCGGATCAGCGCCGCGACCATCGCCCCCTCGACCGAGCGCAGGTGGTCGATGATCCCCTCCGTCATCTCCTCCCCCGCGCCGGTCGTCTCGTAGTCGGCCTCGGTTATGTAGGTGAGGATGAGCCGGTCGCCGCAGTGGCGCTCGATGCCCTCGAGCGCGCGGGAGAGCAGCCGCAGCTTTTCGAGCGGCACGTGCTCGTAGAGGCGGCGATAGGTCTCATCGACCGCGACGCCGGCGTCGATCAGCTCGGCGGCGATCCTGTGCGTGTGGGCGTTCGTGTTCTCGTACATGAACTTGCCCGTGTCCGTGACCAGGCCGACGTAGAGCGCGGAGGCGATCTCGGGGGTGATCTCGACCCCCAGGGCGATCGCCAGCTGGTAGACGATCTCCGCCGTGCTGGAGGCGCCCGTGTCGAGCAGGTTGACGTCGCCGAAGAGCGTGTTGTCGTGGTGGTGGTCGATGTTGATCCTGAAGTTGTCGCCGGAGGTGAGGAACTCGACCGGCATGCGGTCGACGTTGCCGCAGTCCAGGAAGACGATCGTGCGGTCGGCCATGTCCGCCGGGGCCTCGTGGAAGACCTCCTCCAGGGGCAGGAAGCGGTACTCGATCGGCAGCGGGAACTCCTTTGCCGCCATGAACATCACCGAGTCCTTGCCGAGCTGGCTGAGCAGGTGGTGCATGCCGAGCAGCGAGCCGAGCGCGTCGCCGTCGGGGCCCTCGTGGGCGGTGAGCAGGAAGCGGTCGCGCGCGCGCAGCTCGGCGGCGGTGTCCTCCAGGCTCGACGACCTCACCCCGACCTGGCTCACCGGTCCTCCTCGTCGAGCAGCTTCGATATCCGCATGCCCTGCTCGACCGTCTCGTCGTAGTGGAAGGTCAGCGTGGGCGTGCGCTTCATCCGCGTCTCGGCGGCGATCTTGGACTGCAGCACCCCGTGCGAGGAGCGCAGGCCGGCAAGCGTCGCCTCCCGCTCCTCCTCGGAGCCGAGCACGCTGACGTGCACCTT
This sequence comes from Solirubrobacterales bacterium, assembly GCA_036279555.1. Classification (GTDB taxonomy): domain Bacteria; phylum Actinomycetota; class Thermoleophilia; order Solirubrobacterales; family 70-9; genus VRUE01. The sequence goes on from DASUIY010000152.1 coordinate 11,829, forward strand.
GGCGGCGCGCAGGTCTGGGCTGGTCTCGACCGAAGTCACGGTTACGAAGCCGATGCGGGGGTCACTCAGCTCGGCGATCGCAGCGCCGACCACCTCGCGAAGCACCTCGTTGATGCGGCGCATGCGAGGAGTGGCCATCTTACGCCAGCGTCTGCTCGACCTGCTTCGTCTTGAAGAACTCCAACACGTCGCCCTCCTTGACGTCAGCGTAACCGTCGAGGACGACGCCGCACTCCTGGCCCTCCTCGACTTCCTGCACGTTGTCTTTGAAACGGCGCAGGGAGCCGAGTTTGCCGTCCCAGATGACCGTGCCCTCGCGGATCAGGCGGACGCTGGCGTCGCGCGCGACCTTGCCCTCGTTGACGATGCAGCCGGCGATACGGCCGACCTTGGAGGCCTTGAACGTCTGTTTGACCTCGGCCTCGCCGAGGATCTCCTCGACCTCGACCGCCTCCAGCATGCCCTCCATCGCGTTGCGCAGGTCCTCGGTGATTTTGTAGATGACCGAGTAGGTGCGGACGTCGACGCCCTCGCGCTCGGCGGCCCGGCGGGCGTCGGCGAGCGGGCGCACGTTGAAGCCGATGATGATCGCGTCGGAGGCCGAGGCCAGCATCACGTCGGACTCGTTGATGCCGCCGGTCTGGGAGTGGATGATGTTGATCGCGACCCGTTCCTGCGGGACCTTGGCGATCTCGTCCTGCAGTGCCTCCAGGGAGCCGGCGACGTCGGCCTTGAGGACGATGTTGAGCTCCTTGATGTCGCCCTCTTGGACCCGGGCGAAGACCTCGTCGAGGCTGACCTTGCGGGCCTGGCGGCGGGCCAGGGCCTCGGTCTTGAGGCGGTTGGCCCGCTCCTGGGCCATCTGCCGGGCGCGGCGGTCGTTCTCGACCGCCTGCACGAACTCGCCGGCGTCGGAGACGCCGTCGAAGCCGAGCACCTCGACCGGCATGCCGGGGCCGGCGGCCTCGACCCGGGCGCCGGTGAAGTCCTGCATCGCCCGCACCCGGCCCCACTGCGGACCGGCGACGAGCGAGTCGCCGACCTTCAGCGTGCCGCGCTGGACGAGCAGGGTGACGACCGGGCCGCGGCCCGGATCGAGCTTGGACTCCACGACGACACCGGACGCCTCGGCGTTCGGGTTGGCCTTCAGGTCCTCGAGCTCGGCGACCGTGAGGATCGTGTCGAGCAGATCCTCCAGGTTCAGCTTGGCCTTCGCCGACACGTCGACGAACTCGTAGCCGCTGTCCGGCTGCCACTCGG
>DASUIY010000153.1:0-3223 GCA_036279555.1 Solirubrobacterales bacterium
AGTACCTCAAGTATCCGTTCGCCATGGACAACTGGGGGACGCGCGGCTATCTCGCGCAGGCAGGTATGGGCAGCGTACCGGGCGCTCTCTATGACGAGACGCACTGGGGCGAGACCAACGCGAAGTGGCTGGCGCTTGTCAAGGAAGCGTATACGACCGTCGACGACACGAAGAGGAATGAGCTGATCTCCGAAGCGGCCACCATCGAGTACAACGAGGGCGGCTACATCATCTACGGGTTCGACAACCAGGTCGACGCTTACAGCCCGAAGGTGGCAGGGGCCGTGCCCGACTATTCGGGGCTGGGGTCGGCAGCCGCGAACGCGCGATACCGCAACGTCTACTTCGTCTGACCAGAGTCACCGCGGGCACCGCGGGCGCCGCCGCCCAATCTGATGAGGCGGCGGCGCCCGGCGCCTCGGACCGCACGACCGCGAGCGAAGGGACCGCCAGTGCCACCACTGCTGAAGCTCATCCTCATCCGCCTCGGCCTCGGCCTGCTGACCCTCTTCCTCGTCAGCCTCGTGGTCTTCGCCGCCACCCAGGCCCTCCCCGGGGACCCCGCCCAGGCGATCCTCGGCAAGGAGGCCGCCGACAAGGCCCGCTACGAGGCCCTGCGCAAGCAGCTCAACCTCGACCGCCCGATGCTCGCCCAGTACTCAAGCTGGCTCGGCGGCGTGGTGCGCGGCGACATGGGCACCTCGATCGTCCAGCAGGACGTGCCCGTCACCGACCTGTTGCGCGAGCGCATCATCAACTCGGCCACCCTGGTCGCCATCGCCGCCCTGCTCTCCATCCCCCTCTCGATCGTGATCGGCGCCTTCAGTGCCGTCTGGCGCGACTCCAAGTTCGACTCGACCGTGAACCTCACCAACTTGGCCCTCGCCGCCCTGCCCGAGTTCGTCATCGGCATCGCCCTGGTGCTGCTCTTCGCGACCGCCGTCTTCAAGTGGCTGCCGGCCGTTTCCCGCATCGACCCCGACCTCGCGGTCAGCAGCCAGCTCACGCTCTTCGTGCTGCCCGCCGTGACCCTCTGCCTGGCCGTGATCCCCTACGTGAGCCGCATGCTGCGCGCCTCGGCGATCGAGGTCTTGGAGAGCGAGTACGTGATGATGGCGCGCTTGAAGGGCCTCTCCGGGCGCGTCGTGCTCTGGCGCCACACCCTGCCCAACGCCATCGTGCCGACCCTGCAGGTGATCGCCATCAACTTGGCCTGGCTGGCCGGCGGCATCGTCACCGTCGAGTACCTCTTCGGCTTCCCCGGCATCGGCCAGTCCTTAGTCGACGCCGTCGCCAACCGCGACATCCCCTTGGTCCAGGCCCTGGTGCTGCTCATCGCCGCCGTCTACGTGGTCCTCAACCTGACCGCCGACGTGCTCACCATCCTCATCAACCCGCGCCTGCGCACGGGTCTGCGATGAGCCCCGCCACGCCCCCCACCGAGACCCTGCGCAACGAGCCCGACCTGGCCCTCGAGGCGGGCCTCGCGACGGCCGGCGCGGCGCACATCCGCGGCGAGTTCGCCCAGGTGCTCATCGACGCCTGGCACGTGGGCCGCACCAAGGTCGGCCTCGCCATCTGCGCGGCGATCATCGCGCTCGCCGTCTTCGGCCCCTTCTTCGCCCCCGCCAGCCCCACCGAGTTCGTGGCGCCGCCCTTTGCCGCCCCCAGCGCCGACGCCCTCTTAGGCTCCGACTACATCGGCCACGACGTCCTCACGCGCGTCCTCTACGGCGGCCGCACGGTCATCACCCTGGCCCTCGCGGCGACCGTCATCGGCCTCATCGCCGGGGTCGTGCTGGGGCTCATCGCCGGCTACGCGCGCAGGTGGGCCGACGAGACCATCATGCGCCTCTTAGACGTCGTGCTCGCCTTCCCCTCGATCGTGCTCGCCATGCTCTTCGTCTCCGTCTTCGGGCCGCGCCTCTGGCTGATCGTGCTCATGGTCGGCTTCAGCCACGCGCCGCGCATCGCCCGCGTCACCCGCGTCGCCGCCTTGGAGATCGCCCAGCGCGACTTCGTGCGCGCCGCCGAGGCGCTCGGCGTCGCCCGCCGCAAGATCCTCTTCGCTGAGATCCTGCCCAACATCACGAGCCCCCTGCTCGTCGAGTTCGGCCTGCGCCTCACCTACTCGATCGGCATCATCGCGGCGCTCTCCTTCCTCGGCTTCGGCATGCAGCCGCCGGCCGCCGACTGGGGCCTGATGATCAACGAGAACCGCATCGGCATCACCGTCCAGCCCTACGCCGTGCTCGTCCCGGTGATCCTCATCGGCATCCTCACGGTGGGCACCAACTTAGTCGCCGACGGTCTCGGGCGCGCCCTCGTCGGCATCGACCGCGACACCGGGGGTGCCGCATGAGCCCGCAGACGCAGAGCCCCGCCGAAGCGCAAGGCCCCGCCCCCGAGGAGGAGGTCGTCCTCACCGTCTCCGACCTGCGCATCGTCTTGGATCCCTCCGGCATCGACATCGACGACGACGTCAGCTTCGCCATCCGCAAGGGCGAGGTCCTGGGGCTCGTCGGTGAGTCGGCCTCCGGCAAGACGACCGCCGCCACCTCCCTGCTCGCCCACCAGCGGCGCGGCGCGAAGATCGCCGGGGGCCGCATCGACATCAGCGGCACCGAGGTGCTCGGCGCCAGCCCGGCCGCCCTGCGCCGCATCCGCGGCGGGCTCATCAGCTACGTCCCCCAGGACGCCTCGGCGGCGCTGAACCCGGCCCTGCGCATCGGCACCCAGCTGGCCGAGATCCTCGAGGCGCACGGCTTCGGCAGCTCCGCCGAGCGCGAGGCGCGCCTGGTCGAGATGATGGCCGAGGTCCTGCTGCCCACCGACAAGCGCTTCCTGCGCCGCTACCCGCACCAGCTCTCCGGCGGCCAGCAGCAGCGCGTGGCGATCGCCATGGCCTTCGCCTGCCGCCCCCGCGTGATCGTCCTAGACGAGCCCACCACGGCCCTCGACGTCACCACCCAGGCGCACGTCTTGGAGACGATCCGCTCGCTCACCCGCGCCTACGGCGTCTCCGCCCTCTACGTCACCCACGACCTCGCCGTGGTCGCCAACTTGGCCGACCGCATCGCCGTCATGTATGCCGGCCGCCTGGTCGAGATCGGCCCCCGCGAGGCGCTCTTCGCCGGCGCCTGGCACCCCTACACGCGCAAGCTCCTGGCCGCCATCCCCGACATCTCCGGGGAGCGCGCCCTGCGTGGCATCCCCGGCTGGG
>DASUIY010000154.1:0-5312 GCA_036279555.1 Solirubrobacterales bacterium
CCCGCCGCCGCACCGGCCGCGGCATCAACCCGCTGTCGGTGCCGATCTGGACGAAGTGGGCGCCGTTGGAGAGCTGGAGGTTGTAGGGGCGGAACTGGGAGGCGTTGAGGATGCGCAGGCGGTAGCGCTGGGCCGTAACCGGGTGATAGGGCATGTAGGAGCCGTTGACGAGCACGTAATGGCCGCTGACGCCGTCGGCGGGCGGCCGCAACCCGGTGAAGGGATCGGTGAGCTGGTTGTGGCGATCAAAGGATCGGTCGGCGATCATCAGCGCCAGGTCGCGCTCGCCGCTGGGCAGGGGCAGGCTCTCCTCGAACCGGTCGTCGAGGATCCACATCCCGGCCAGCCCGCGCCAGATGTTCTGCGAGGTGCGGTCGAGGCGGTGGTCGTGGTACCACTGGAAGGCGGCGCGCTCGGGCCGGCCGTCCTCGAGGAGGTCGTAGACGTAAGTGCGCCTCCCCCCCGGCCCGATCAGCTGGTCGTTGCCCGAGCTGCGCGGGGAGAGCCCGCTCGGAATGCGGCAGTAGAAGGAGCGCGGGTGCGAGGGCGTCAGCCCGCCGGGCTGGCCGTCGAACCGGGAGCGGTTGTGGCCGCCGTGCAGGTGCACGGTCAGCTCGCCGGCCGAGCGCGGCAGCTCGTGGCGGAAGGTCACCTCCGTCCGGCGGCCGGCGGGCCGCCTGATCGTCGGGCCTGGGAAGGTGCCGCCGTAGGTCCACATCCTGGTCCGCGCTCCGGGCAGGATCTGGACCTCGGCCTCGCGGATCGGGATCGTCAGCCTGGCGTCATCCAGCACGCGGGGAATCGGCAGGGGCGTGCGGAACGGCGCGGGCGCAGCGGCCCGGGCCTGCGAGCTGACGTCAGGCAGCAGCACCTCGGGCCGCAGGCCCAGTGGAAGAGCCGTGGCGAGGGCACCGCCACCCAGGGCGCCGAGGAATGCCCGGCGCCCCAGGCGGGGCAAATCTGAGGAGCGTCCAGCCGTGGTGCTCTAGCCCGCGGGCGGGGGCAGCACGTTGATCGACCCCTGCATTTCGGGGTGGATCGCGCAGAGGAAGTAGATCCTCGAAGGCCCGGCCGAGGTGTCGACGCTGACCGGCTGGGTGATCGAGGTTTTGGGTTTGTTGCCCGTGAACCAGGAGTCGCCCTCCTTGGTCAGGTTGCCGAGCGTGTCCCAGCCGGCAACGCCGGTCTCGACCGGGTTCACCTTGACCGGCCCGTTGCCTTTGACGCCGTGCCACTTGGCGATCGACATGCAGATGTGTTTGGGCGTGAAGCAGAGCTGCCGTGCTTTCGGCGTCTTCGGCAGCGAGCCCTTGGTCACCAGCGAGAAGGTGTGCGGACCGACCTGGCGCGGGTTGGTCTGGTTGAGGACCGTGAGCTCTTCGCCGGCGACGATCGTCTTCGGCCCCTCGAAGCGCAACCCCCCTTTGGGACCCTTCATGAAGACGGTGCTGGCGGCCGCTGCGGAGGTTTCTCCGGACATGGCGGGGGCCAGGGTGGGAATCGCTGCGGCGACGGCCAGCACGGCGGCCGCAAGTGCAATCGAAAGTCGGCGCTGCTTCAACTTGCTCTCCTTTTCGGCGTGCGGCCAGCGCCGGGCGGCACGGCCGATTGGACGTAAGAAGCTATACCTAATCCCGAGGGCAATCAAGGGGCTCGGCGAGCTCCCGTCTGGGAACATCCCGCGCGTGCCTGACGGGGACCAGACCGGCGACGCGGGGAGCGCGAGGGCCTCGCCGAGGTGCTGCGGCGCCGGGCCCTGACCGAGGACCCGGCGCGTCCGGACGCGGTCGAGCGACGCCACGACGCCGGCGGCCGCACCGCGCGCGAGAACGTCGCCGACCTGGTCGACCCCGGCTCCTTCGTCGAGTATGGGCGGTTCGCGATCGCCGCCCAGCGCGGGCGGCGCGAGGTCGAGGAGCTGATCGCGCGCACGCCGGCCGACGGCCTGGTGGCGGGGACGGCGCGCGTCAACGGCGACCTCTTCGGCGAGCGCGGCGCCTGCGCGGTGCTCTCCTACGACTACACGGTCCTCGCCGGCACCCAGGGCGCGCTCGGCCACCGCAAGAAGGACCGCCTCTTCGAGCTGATCGAGCGCATGCGCCTGCCCACCGTCTTCTTCGCCGAGGGCGGCGGCGGGCGCCCCGGCGACACCGACTACCCGGTCGTCTCCGCGCTCGACACCCGTGCCTTCGCGCTCTGGGCGAAGCTCTCGGGCCTGGTGCCGCGGATCGCCGTCGTCGCCGGGCGCTGCTTCGCCGGCAACGCGACGATCGCCGGCTGCTCGGACCTGATCGTCGCGACCGAGGACGCCTCGATCGGCATGGGCGGCCCGGCGATGATCGAGGGCGGCGGCCTGGGCAGGGTCGACCCCGACGAGGTGGGACCGGCCGCGATGCAGGCCGCCAACGGCGTCGTCGACCTTCTCGTCGCCGACGAGGCTGCGGCCACGGCGGCGGCCAAGCGGCTGCTCTCCTACTTCCAGGGGCCGACGCCGCCTGGCCCCGAACCGGACCAGGCCGCGCTGCGCGACGCCGTCCCCGAGCGCCAGCGCCGCGCCTACGCGGCGAAGCCGATCGTGGAGACGCTGGCCGACGAGGGCTCGGCGACCTTCCTGCGCGAGCGCTTCGCGCCGGAGATGGTCACGGCGCTGGCCCGGATCGAGGGGCGGCCGCTCGGCGTGATCGCCAACGACACGCAGCACACCGCCGGCGCGATCACCAGCGACGCGGCCGACAAGGCTGCGCGCTTCCTCCAGCTCTGCGACGCCTTCGGCCTGCCGGTCGTCTCGCTGGTCGACACGCCGGGGATGATGGTCGGCCCCGAGGCCGAGAAGACGGGGCTGGTGCGCCACACCTCGCGCCTGCTGCTCGCCGGCGCCGCCCTGCGCGTGCCCCTGGTCGCCGTGATCCTGCGCCGCGGCTACGGCCTCGGCGCCCAGGCGATGGTCGGCGGCAGCATGCACGAGCCGCTGCTCACCGTCGCCTGGCCCTCGGCCCACCTCGGGCCGATGGGCCTCGAGGGAGCGGTCAAGCTCGCCCTGCGCAAGGAGCTGGAGGCGATCGCCGACGCGGACGAGCGCGAGCGCCGCGTCCGCGAGCTGACGGCGGCGGCCGAAGAGAACGCGAAGGCGCTCAACGCCGCCACCCTCTTCGAGATCGACGACGTGATCGACCCGTCCGAGACCCGCAATCTGATCGCCCAAACCCTCGCCGCCGCCACGCAGCACGACCTCGCTCACACACCACGCCGCTTCGTAGACGCCTGGTAGCCAGCCGCGTTGCGGGAGGGGTCGGGACGCCCCTCTCAAAACACTCGAGAGCGGCCCTCGGCCGCTCGTTTTGGGAGGGGCGTCTCGACCCTCGTGAACGTCTCGTACTAGGCAAGCCCCTCGAACTCGTACTCGCGCAGGAAGCCCTCGAAGTGGCGGCGGTGCGCCTGCTCGTCGTGGAGGATCGCGATCGTCATGTCCTGGGTGACCGGGTCGATCTGGTCGGTCTCGGCGACGATGCGCGTGTAGTGCTCGATCGCGCCGGTCTCGGCCTTGATCACGCCGCGGATCACGTGCACGACGTCGGTCTGCTCCTCCGGCGGCTGCAAGTAGGACTGTTCGGCGCGGAAGCCCTCCGAGCCGGGGACGACGCCGTAGAGCTCCTTGATCCGCTCGGCGAACTGCTTGGCGTGGCCGAGCTCCTCCTCGACGTCCGCCTCCAGCGACTCCTTGATCTCCTGCGCCCTCACCCCGTCGAGGTTGACGGCGGCGGCGAGATAGCTCGTCACGGTCTCGATCTCCATCCAGTAAGCCCTGGTCAGCAAGTCGACCACGTGCTGGCGAGCCTCCGCGTTGACGCCGTCGAAGATTCCCTTGCTGGGGCTGACACCGGTCTCCATCTCCACGCTCCTTTAGCTCGACTGAGGGGGTGCAGATCGAATACCCGAAGCACGCGGACGACAATCGCGACTACCATATGCACCTAGGGTCAGACCCTCTGTCCAGGGAGGCACCGAATTGACCACCGAGCAACACGACATCGCCGACGGCACCCTCGTGGTGCGTACGGAGAAAAACAACGAGACCCACACGATCGCGCTCTGCGGTGAGCTCGACCTCGCCAACGCGAGCACGGCGGAGGCCGCCCTGGAGGAGTCGCTGGACGGCGGCACGCCTGTCGTCGTCGACATGCGCGAGCTGGAGTTCATCGACTCGACCGGGATCGCCCTGCTGGTTGCTGCGCTCGGCCGCGGCGGCGACGAAACGAGGGTGAGGTTCATCCCGAGCACCGCCCCCGCCGTGACGCGGGTGCTGGAGCTGACCGGGCTGGCCGAGCGGCTGCCGCTCGCCGACGCGTAGCCGTCCCCTGTCCCGTTACGCGCGGAGGCGGTAGCCGCGCGAGAAGAGGCGCAGGTTGATCGCGAAGAGAGCCGCGGTCGCCGCCGTCAGGGCGAGGAGCGAGAGGGCGATGCTCACTTCGGTGAAGCCGACGAAGCCGTAGCGGACCAGGTTGATCATGTAGTAGACCGGGTTGAAGAGGGTGATCGTCTCGAAGGGCTGCGGCAGCAGCTCCGCCGAGTAGAAGACGCCGCCGAGGAAGATCAGCGGCGTCAGGACGAAGGTCTGGACGAAGGCGACGTCGTCGAACTGCTCCGCGCGCACCCCGGTCAGGACGCCGAGCTGGGAGAAGAAGAAGCCGACCAGGAAAAGCGAGGGGACCAGCACCAGGACGTGGTCGACCGGGAGGTCGACCAGCAGCGAGGCGGCGATGAAGGTGAGCAGGGCGACGAGGAAGCCGCGCATGAAGCCGCCGAGCGAGAAGGCGAGCAGCAGCTCCAGCGGCGAGGCGGGCGAGGAGAGCTGGTCCTGGATCGCGCCCTGGAACTTCTGCTGGAGGATCGAGGAGGAGTTGTTGGCGAAGGCGTTGATCGAGAAGGCCATCATGATCAGGCCGGGGATGACGAAGACGACGTAGTCGATCCCGTGCAGCTGCTTGATCCGCGAGCCGAGGGCGGCGCCGAAGACGGTGATGTAGAGGAAGGTTTCCAGCAGCGGCGCGCCGACCGTCTGCTTCTTGATTTTCATGAAGCGGTTGACCTCGCGCCGCGACAGGGTCATGAAGCGGATCTGCGCGGCGGTCACGAAGCGAGCTCCTCGACCTCGACGCGCGAGCGCGACAGCTCCTTGCGCCCGACCAGGGCCAGGTATGCGTCCTCGAGGCTCTCGACTCCGAAGCGGGCGGCCAGCTCGGCGCTGGTCCCCCTGCCGACGATCTGCCCTTCGTTGATGAAGGCGATCCGGTCGCAGAGCTGTTCGGCCTCCT
>DASUIY010000155.1:0-12147 GCA_036279555.1 Solirubrobacterales bacterium
ATATCGCCCCCATCCGGATGAAGTCGTAGGCGCGGCTGAGGAAGGCTCCGAAGGAGGAGGCGAAGGGCTTCCAGCCTCGGGTCTGCAGGCCGACCGCCGCTGCCACCATCTGTTGCTCGGCGATGTACATCTCGAAGAAGCGCTCGGGATGCTTGGCGGCGAAGCGCTCGGCGTAGGTCGAGTTGCCGACCTCGCCGTCGAGCGCGACGACTTTCTCGTCAACCGAGCCGAGCCAGGCGAGGGCGTCGCCGTAGGCGGCGCGGGTCGCGACCTTCTCGCCGAGCTCGTAGCTCGGCCGCTCGACCGGCGCGCGCTCGATCTCGAACGGCTTCGGCTCGGGCGGCGAGGCGACCGTGACGCTGAGCGAGCGGATGCCGCCGAGCTCCTCGACGGCGGCCTCGGGGTCGGCAAGCGGCTTGCCGTGCTGGTTCTCCTTGTCCTCCACGGCGGCGACCCCCGAGCCCTTCTTGGTGCGGGCGAAGATCACCGCGGGGCGGTCGGCCTCCTGCGCGCGGGCGTAGGCAGCCTCGATCGCCTCGATGTCGTGGCCGTCGATCTCCTGCACGTCCCAGTCGCAGGCCGCGGCGCGCGCCGCCAGCTTCGAGGTGTCCCACTCGTGCATCGTCGGGCCGCGCTGGCCGAGCCGGTTGACGTCGACGATCGCGATCAGGTTGTCGAGCTTGGCGAAGCCGGCGTGCTCGAAGGCCTCCCACATCGAGCCCTCGGCGAGCTCGGAGTCGCCGCAGAGCACCCAGACCCGCAGGTCGGAGCGCTCCAGGCGCGAGGCGGCAAGCGCGATCCCGACCGAGATCGGCAGGCCCTGACCGAGCGAGCCGGTGGCGACGTCGACCCAGGGCAGTTCCGGGGTCGGGTGGCCCTGCAGGCGCGAGCCGAACTCGCGGAAGGTCAGCAGCTCCTCGTCGTCGATCGCGCCGGCGGCCTTGTAGAGCGCGTAGAGCAGCGGCGAGGCGTGGCCCTTGGAGAAGACCAGGTGGTCGTTCGCCGTGTTCTCCGGGGCATCGAAGTCGTAGCGCAGGTACCCCGAGAAGAGAACCGCCATCAGGTCGGCGGCCGACATCGAGGAGGTCGGGTGACCGGAGTTAGCCGCGGCGGCGGCGCGGACCGAGTCGACTCGCAGCTGCTGGGCTAGCTCGTGCACGAGCCGGGACAATATCTCGCGCTAGCCGATCGCGACCATGCGCTCGATCGGGACCCGCGCCCGCTCCGCGATCTGCGCCGGGACGCTGACCTCGAACTTCATCTCAAGCAGGCTGTCACGCAGCTTCGGCAGCGTGATCATCTTCATGTACTTGCAGAACGCCATCCGGTTGGCCTCGATCAGGTTCGCCTGCGGCGCCGCCTGCTGGAGCGGGTAGAGCATGCCGTTCTCGGTAGCGACGACAAAGCTGCCTTCGGGGTGCTCTTCGACGTGGTGGAGCATGCCCGACGTGGAGAGCATGTGGACGCCCTCGGGCTCGATGTCGCCGGCCGCGACGTACTCCATCGCCTGGGTGGCGCAACCGCACTCCGGGTGGATCAGGAACTCGGCCTCGGGGTGCTCGGCGCGCGTCTGCGCGATGTCGCCGGGGCGGATGCCGGCGTGGACGTGGCACTCGCCGTCCCAGACGTGGAAGCGGGCGCGGCGCTCGGGATCCTCGTGGATGCCGGTTTCGCGCTCGACGAAGGCGCCAAGCCACATGTCGGGGCCGAAGAGGATCTCGGTCTCGGGCCCGTGCTCGGCCCAGATGTGCTCGACGACCTTGACCGCGTTGGAGGAGGTGCAGCAGTAGTCGGTCTCGGCCTTCACCTCGGCCGAGGTGTTGACGTACATGACCACGAGCGCACCGGGGTGCTCGGCCTTCCAGGCGCGCAGCTGGTCGGCGTCGATCGAGTCGGCGAGCGAGCAGCCGGCGTCGAGGTCGGGAATCAGCACCGTCTTCTCGGGCGAGAGGATCGCGGCCGTCTCGGCCATGAAGTGGACGCCGCAGAAGGCGATCGCCTCGGCATCCGTCGCCGCCGCCTGACGGGAGAGACCGAGCGAGTCGCCCATGTGGTCGGCGACGTCCTGGATCTCGGGCAGCTGGTAGTTGTGGGCGAGGATCACCGCGTTGCGCTCGACCGCGAGAACGCGCACTTCCTCGCTGAGAGCAGCGATCTCATCGGGCGAGAGAGCGTCCGGAGTTGTGGGTTGGATCGTCGGGAGCTCTTGCACGAGCCCTTCCTTTCCTGATGTTCGCTGGCCCGGCACCGTGCCTTGAACCAGTCGAATGAACGTAGCCACAAGTCTAACCTCTCGGCATGCCCGAGTTGCCCGAGGTTGAGATCACGGCCAGGCGGCTGAACACGGCTTTGTCGGGGGCTTGTGTTGAGTCGGCGCTGGCTCCGGGGATGAACGTGATGAAGACGTTCGAGCCGGCGCTCGATGCGCTCGTGGGTCGCGAGGTGACGGGGGTGCGGCGGGTTGGGAAGATGCCGGTCGTCGAGTTCGGGGATCTGGCACTGCTGATCCATCTGATGTCCGCGGGACGGTTGCGGGTGTTCGAGAAGCGGGCATCGCCGAAAGACCGGGCGTCGCGGGTGCTTGTGCGGCTGGAGGACAGGCGGGAGCTGCGGTTGCGGGAGTTCGGGACGAAGCAGCGAGCCTGGGCGAAGCTGTTGAGGACCGATGCGGTGGCAGGCGACGAGGCTGTGGCGCGGCTCGGGCCGGAAGCTTGGCCGGCGCCGCGGCTGGACGAGCTCGCAGCCCTGATCGACCAGCCGCGCCACCTCCATCCTCTCCTCCGCCACCAGGGCGACATCGCCGGGATTGGGCGTTCTTGGGTGGACGAGATCCTCTGGGAGGCGCGGCTCTCGCCCTTCAAGAAAGGTTCCGAGCTGAGCGACGAGGAGGTTGCCCGGTTGCACGCCGCCCTCCACGTCCTCGGAGACGCGATCGAGCACTACGAGGCGACGATCGGCGAGCAGCTTCCGGACAAGGTGCCGATGCCCCTGCAGGTCCACAAGCGAGAGGGCCAGCCCTGCCCGCGCTGCGGCACGACGATCGAGGCGGTCTTCTTCTCAGAGCACCAGACCAACTACTGCCCGCAGGAGCAGACCGGGGGCCGCGTCCTCAAGGATCGGCGCCTCTCGAAATTGCTGAAGTAGGCGACGGGGGAGGGCTCGCCGGAGCAACAGCGGGGAGGCTCCGTCGAGCCCTCCCCCGTCGCCCACTGGAACGGTTTCAGGCGGGCTCCAGCAAAAGGCTGAAATCGAGGGTGGGGGCAGAATGCGTGAGAGCTCCAACCGAGATCAGGTCGACACCCGTCTCGGCGATTTCGCGCACGGTCTCGAGCGAGACCCCGCCCGAGGCCTCGAGAGAAGGTGGCTTGGCGCCCCCCTCGGTGTCGCGCAGCTCGACCGCCTTGCGCAGCGTCTCCGGGTCCATGTTGTCGAGCAGAAGAATGTCCGCCCCGGTGCCGAGCGCGTAGGCAACCTCTTCCAGATCGCGGCACTCGACCTCCACGGCCAGGTCGGGATAGTCACTGCGGGCGCCGTACACCGCCTTGGCGAGGCTGCCGGCGAGGGCGATGTGGTTCTCCTTGATCAGGATCGCGTCGTAGAGCCCCATGCGGTGGTTGCGCCCGCCCCCCGCCGCGACCGCGGCCTTCTCCAGCTCGCGCAACCCGGGCGTGGTCTTGCGCGTATCGAGGATCGCCGCCCCCGTGCCCTCAACGGCCTCGACATAGCGGGCCGCCAGCGTCGCCACTCCGGAGAGGTGCCCGAGGAAATTGAGCGCTGTCCGCTCCGCAGCCAGCAATCCTCTCGCAGGCCCGCTCGCGAACAGCACCTCAGCCGGGACGGCGTCGCGCCACTGCCCCTCGACGGCGAGGTTGTCGACGTCCTCCACCCCGCACTGGCGCATCGCCTCGGCAACGACGCCGAGGCCGTAGACCACACCGGGCTGCTTCTGCACGATCCGAGCCCGCCCGCGAGCATCGGCCGGCACAGCCGCCTCAGCCGTCACGTCGCCGGTACCGACGTCCTCGGCCAGCGCCCGCGCAACGAGTCGATCGAGGGTCTCGCTCATCCCCGGCACCCTAATCACCCGCCGACTTCGCCTTTATCCGTGTATATCCCCGGACAACGACAAAGTCAGCAGGGCGGCCTCACGTTTGGGGCGCCCACGGCGTTTAATCCCGTGAGTGACCTCCCTGCCGCCGTTCCAGACCCTGCTTGACGAGCACGCCGCTGACGTGATGGGGATGCTGCGGGGCGCAGTGGGCCGAACCGACGCCGAGGACTGCTTCCAGGAGACCTTCCTCTCGGCGCTGCGGGCTTATCCAGGGCTGAGCAGCACGGACAATCTGCGCGGGTGGCTGCTGACGATCGCCCATCGCAAGGCGATCGACCACCACCGGGCCAACGGCCGCCGGCCGCTTCCCGTCGCCGAGCTGGCCGAGATCGAGATCAGCGATCCCCAGCCCGACGACGGCATCTGGGCGCTGGTCGGGGCGCTGCCTCCGAAGCAGCGCGCCGCGGTCGCCCTGCGCTACGCCTGCGACCTGCCCCACGCCGAGATCGCCGCGGCCCTCGGCTGCTCACCCGAGGCTGCGCGGAGAAGCCTGCACGAGGGAATGAAGCGACTGAGAAAGGAGCTGGCATGAAGGCATCGCTGCAACGCCTCGCCGAGCGCGCCGAGTCCGAGGGCCTCCTCGACGTCGCCTACGCCATGATCGACTCGCCCTTCGGGCCGCTGCTGATCGCCGCCACCGCCAAGGGCCTGGTGCGCGTGAACCTGCCCGCGTGCGATCCCGAGGAGACCCTCGAGGAGCTGGCGGCCCGGGTGTCTCCCCGGGTGCTGGAGGCCCCCGGCCGCCTCGACGAGGCCCGCCGCGAGCTCGACCTCTACTTCGAGGGCAGGCTGACCGAGTTCGACCTGCCGATCGACTGGCAGCTCACCGACGGCTTCCGCAAGAAGGTGCAGCGGGCGATCAACCGCATCCCCTACGGGCAGACCCGCACCTACACGGACATGGCCCGCAGCGCCGGCAACGAGCGCGCGGTCCGCGCCGCCGGCACGGCATGCGGCTCCAACCCGATCCCGATCGTGGTGCCCTGCCACCGCGTCCTGCGCAGCGGCGGCGGCCTCGGCGGCTACGGCGGCGGGCTGCCGATGAAGGAAGCCCTGCTGAAGCTCGAGGGTGTGCTTTAGCCCAACATCTGAGCCGAACCTAAAGTTTCCAAGGGAGAGACCGATCTTGGCTGCATGACGCAGACCAAGGACCGACTCGCATCTCTTTCAACGCTACGTGGGCATCTGCTCCTCATGATCGGGGCCGCCCTCGCGGTCGTAGCGCTCGGCATCGCGCTGACGGCGCGCCCCGCCCTCGCAGCTCCATCGCCGGTCGCCCCCCAGGCCCAGGCGGTCGAACCCGAAGAAGAAAACTGGGAAGAATGGGAAGAAACGTGCGAAGAAGAAGAATGCAAAGAAGAAGCTTGGGAAGAAGTCGAAGGGGAAGACGAAGGCGGCTGGGTGCAGGTCTTCGACGAAGAAGAAGCCCAGAAAGCGCCTACCGCGCCCACCCCCCAGGCCGAGTGCCCGCTGGACACCGTCAAGCCGAAGGCCGTCTTCGACCGCGATCGCGGGAAGCTGCGCCTGGTCCTCCATTACACGGCCGACAGCCCGACCAAGGTGGGTGTCGACTTCTGGCTCAAGGGTGGCAAGAACGCGACCAGGCACCGCTCGGCGGAGCGCCGGCTCAACGAGACCGGCGTGCTGAGCCTGGGCCGCCACATCGACCGGCAGGCGCAGGACAAGTCGGGTGGCGGCGTGGTGATCGTCGAGCTGAAGGCTCCCGCGGCACCGTCCAACTGCCGATCCAAGGTAACCAAGCGACTCGCCGTCGGGCACACCGAGCACACGGTCTCCTCCGGGCGACTCGCACGCGTCCGCTGACGCCCCGGTGCGGGGCCACGAGATGCGGCTAGCTCGCGCTCGAGGCCGCGGTCTTGTTCAGGAAGTCGCGTATGAAGTCATCGAGATCCCCGTCGAGCACGCGCTGGGCGTCTCCGGCCTCGTGGCCGGTGCGGTGGTCCTTGACTCGCTGGTCGGGATGGAGGAAGTAGCTGCGGATCTGTGAGCCCCAGGCGACGTCCTTGACCTCGCCGCGCACCTTCGCAAGCTCCTCGGCCCGTTTGCGCTCCTCCAGCTCGATCAGCTTCGAGCGAAGGAACTGCATCGCCATCGCCTTGTTCTGAGTCTGCGAGCGCTCGTTCTGGCACTGCACGACGACACCGGTCGGGATGTGGGTGATGCGCACCGCCGAGTCGGTCTTATTCACGTGCTGGCCACCGGCCCCCGAAGCGCGGTAGGTGTCGACGCGCAGGTCGGCGTCGTCGATCTCGACCTCGACCCCCTCGTCGACGAGCGGGCCGACGTCGAGCTGGGCGAAGCTGGTGTGGCGCCGCGCCGAGGAGTCGAAGGGGGAGATCCGCACCAGGCGGTGCACGCCGCGCTCCGCGGCGAAGAGGCCGTAGGCGTTCTCGCCGCGGGCGATGAAGGTCGCCGACTTGAGGCCGGCCTCCTCCCCCGGCGACGCCTCCTTCATCTCGACCTCGAAGCCGCGACCCTCGGCCCAGCGCAGGTACATCCGCAGCAGCATCTCCGCCCAATCCTGGGAGTCGGTGCCGCCGGCACCTGCGTGGACGCTGACCACGGCGTCGCCGGCGTCGTAGGCGCCGCTGAACAGGCGGGCCTCTTCGAGCTCGTCGAGCCGGCGCTCGACCGTGGCGAGCTGGGCGCTCAGCTCGCCCGCCATCTCCTCGTCCCCCTCGGCCATCTCCGCCAGCTCGCCGAGATCGACGGCTTCAGCCTCCAGCTCGCGGAATGTCCTCAGCCTGCGCTGGGCACGGGCATGGGCGGCGGAGGTGCGGGTCGCCGCCTCCTGGTCGTCCCAGAAGCCGGGGCGCTGCATCTCGGCCTCGCGGCTCTCCATCTCGGCTTCCAGCGAAGCCGGGTCAAAGGTAGTCCGAGAGCAGGGACAGCTGCTCGCGGATCTCGGCAAGCCGCGCCGGCACCGACTCGGTTGGCGCAGTCTCAGCCATGGGCAACAGGCTACTGCGGAGCGCGGGCGGAGATGATCCAGGTCGAAGCCGGCGCGACCACACCGTCGGGTCCCTCGAACTCGGCGAGCGCCTCACGTAGGTCCGCCGCGATCTTCGGCTTGATCTCGTCGATCCGGTCTTCCCAGAGGCGCAGCACCTCGCCGGCCGGCCCGAGGGACATGTTGAACTCGACCGCCTGGTCGAGGTCGTTGCCGATCTTCAGCGGCAGGTCGCTGCGCCGCAGGGTGATCTCCTCGAAGCCGGCAATCTTCAGCTGCTCGCTGACCGTGTCGGCGTTGCCCATCGAGAAGGGCCCGGGGCCACAGGTGGGCTCGTCGCTCTCCTCCGGGTGCTCGAGGTACTCGTCGACGACCATCTCTGCCCTGCGAACCCATTCGTTGTCTTCCTTGCGCCGCCACACCACGGCGCAGAGCCGCCCGCCCGGCGCCAGGGCCTCGCACACGTTGCGCAGGGCCTGGACGGGGTTGGCGAAGAACATGATCCCCATGCGCGAGAAGGCGTAATCGAAGGTCTCCCCGAACTCTGCCACCTGGACGTCGGCGACCTCGAAGCGGACGTTTTCCGCCCCCGCCTCCTCGGCCTCCTTGCGGGCCATCTCGATGAACGGCTCGGATACGTCAACCCCCAGCGCCTCGCCCTCGGCCCCCACCAGCTCGGCAAGCCGCTGGGTCGTATCGCCGAAGCCGCAGCCGAGGTCGACGACCCGGTCGCCCGCGCTCGGTGGGTAGGCGGCCATCGCCGCTTCGCCGTGCGCCCCAAGCCCACCGGCGACGAGCTCGCGGAAGCGCACGAAGCGATCGAACAGCGGCCCGCTCCAGGCCTCAGTCGCCTCCCGGTTCGATGCGGCGATCTGCTCCATCGAGACCATGGTACGCCCGCCAGGCGGCCTCGCGGTCCTCGAACGGCCGCCAGCTGCGGATCCGGTGGTCGTGCAACTCGAATACCCAAGCCATCTCGTCCTCCCCCGCCGGCGAGCCGTCCTCGTCCCAGTGCCAGGCTCGCCGGATCAGCGCCAGCGCCCTGCCGCCACCCGCCTCGGTGTCGTCCTCGAACAGCTCCTCCAAGACGATCGTCTGCTGAACCCCGCCCGGCGCCCTCGTAGCCCACACCCGCGCCGCCTCCACACCCTTCCGCACCCCCTTCATCGAATGCAGCTCCACCTCCGGATCGAGCACCGCGACGAACCCCTCCAAATCGCGCTCGTTGAAAGCTCGAATGAACTCCCGAACCGGATCGTGAATCACCGGATGCTCACCAGCCCAGGGCATCCCGGTAGGGGTGGAACGTCTTGTGCTTTTTCGCGAACACGGCCTGCAGCGCCAGCAATCTCCACTCCTCGAAAAAGTTAAGTGGAACCCCTGCCGGGATGCCCTGTGTTAAGTGGAACCCCTGCCAGGGCGGCCCGTCACGCGCCGTGGCACTTCTTGAACTTTTTCCCACTGCCGCACCAGCACGGGTCGTTGCGGCCGATGTTCTCGCGCTCGTCCTTGACCACGGTCTCTACCACCTCGGTGGCGCCGTTGCCACCCGCGACCGCTTCGATCTGCCCGGCACCCACCCCCGCGCCCGCCGCGACCTGCTGCAGCGCCGAGGGCTGGGCATCCGGGGTGCCGCCGGAGTAGGAGAGCGCCGCCGGAGTGTTGCCCCCTGCCCGCAGGGCCGGCTGACCTTGGGAGGGGTCGACTTCCACCTCGACGTGGAAGATCGACTTGCTGAACTCCTCCCAGACCGAGTGCATCAGCTCCTCGAACATGGCGAAACCCTCGTTTTTGTAGGCGACCAGGGGGTCGATCTGGGCGAAGCCGCGCAGGTGGATGCCCTCGCGCAGGTAGTCCATGTCGTAGAGGTGCTCGCGCCAGCGGTTGTCGATCACCTGCAGCAGGATCGAGCGCTCCAGGTAGCGCATCAGCTCCTCGCCGAAGACCCCTTCCCGCTCGTCGTATGCGTTCATCGCGTCGTCGTCGAGGGCGTCCTTGAGCTTCTCGCGGTCGACCGTCTCGGGCGCCATCGCCCCGACCTCGAGGCTTACCGGCCAGATCTGGCGCAGCTGCGTCTCCAGGTCGGGCATGTCCCACTCGTCGAGCACGTCGCCGGGCGTGTACTGGTCGACGAGGCGCTCGATCACCCCCTCCATCTCGTCGCGGGCGACATCCGACATGTCGCGCCCCTCGAGGATCTCGCGACGATATTTGTAGACGATGCGGCGCTGCTCGTTCATCACGTCGTCGTACTCGAGCACCCGTTTGCGGATCAGGAAGTTCTGTTCCTCGACCTTCTTCTGCGCGCCCTCGACGGTTTTGGTCAGCATGCCCGCCTCGAGCGGCATCTCACCGCCCTCCTCGTCGACGGGGCCGAGCCGGTCGAGGATTTTGTAGATGCGGTCGCCGGCGAAGAGCCGGATCACGTCGTCTTCGGCGGAGAGGAAGAAGCGCGTTTCTCCGGGGTCACCCTGCCGGCCGGCGCGGCCGCGCAGCTGGTTGTCGATGCGGCGCGACTCATGGCGCTCGGTGCCGCAGATGTAGAGGCCGCCCAGCTCGCGGACCTCTTCGGCCTCCGCAGCGCAGAGCGGCTCCAGCTCGGCGACCTTGGCCGCGAGCGCCTCCTCGTAGCCCTCGTCGCCCGGGGTGATGCCCTTCTTCTTCAGCTCGTGCACCGCCGACTGCTCGGGGTCGCCGCCGAGCTTGATGTCGACGCCGCGACCCGCCATGTTGGTCGCGATCATCACCGCGCCCTTGCGACCGGCCTGGGCGATCCGCTCTCCCTCTCGCTCGGCGTGCTCGGGCTTGGCGTTGAGGACCGCGTGCTCGATCCCCTGGCGCTTCAGCTCGCCCGAGATCATCTCCGAGACCTCGACCGAGACGGTCCCGACCAGGATCGGCTGGCCCTTCTCGTGGCGGGCGACGATCTCCTCCAGCACCGCCTTCCACTTGCCGTCCTTGGTTTTGAAGATCTGGTCGTTCTGGTCGGCCCGGACCATCTGGCGGTGGGTCGGGATCTCGACCACGGGCACTTTGTAGATCTTCATGAACTCGGTCGCCTCGGTCAGCGCCGTGCCGGTCATCCCGGAAAGCTTGTCGTAAAGGCGGAAGTAGTTCTGCAGGGTGATCGTGGCGAGGGTCTGGTTCTCCTCGCCGATCGCGACGCCCTCCTTCGCCTCGACCGCCTGGTGCAGGCCCTCCGACCAGCGGCGCCCCTCGAGGATGCGGCCGGTGAACTCGTCGATGATCATCACCTGGCCGTCGATCACGGCGTAGTCCTTGTCCTTCTTGTAGAGCGCCTCGGCCTTCAGCGCCTGGACCAGATGGTTGACGAGGCTGCCGTGCTCGCCGAGGTAGAGGTTGTCGACCCCGAGGAACTCCTCCGCCCGCTTCACGCCCTTCTCGGTCGGCGAGACGGTCTTGTGCTTCTCGTCGAACTCGTAGTCGTGCTCGGCCTCGGAGGTGTCTTTCGATTCGCCCAGCGAGCGCAACTTGTCTTTGGCCTGGACCCCGTCCATCTGCTTGGCGAGGCGAGCGAAGGTGTAGTAGGTCTGGGCGGCCTGTTCGGGGGCGCCGGAGATGATCAGCGGCGTCCGCGCCTCGTCGATCAGGATGTTGTCGACCTCGTCGACGATCGCGAAGTTGTGCCCCGGCTGGACGCAATGCTCGAGCGCTTCGGCCATGTTGTCGCGCAGGTAGTCGAAGCCGAACTCGGAGTTCGTCCCGTAGACGACGTCGCAGGCGTATTTTTCCTGCCGCACGGCGTGCCCGTCGCCGTCCTGGATCGCGGCGACGCTGATTCCCAGCGCGTCGTAGACCGGTTTCATCCATTCGGCGTCACGGCGGGCGAGGTAGTCGTTGACGGTGACGAGATGGACGCTGTCGCCGGCCAGCGTGTTGAGGAAGACGGCAAGCGTCGCGGTCAGGGTCTTGCCCTCCCCCGTCTTCATCTCGGCGATCGCGCCCTCGTGCAGGACCATGCCGCCGATCAGCTGCACGTCGTAATGACGCTGGCCGATCGAGCGCCGCGCCGCCTCGCGCGTCAGCGCGAACGCCTCGGGCAGCAGGTCGTCGAGCGACTCGCCCTCCTTCGCCCGCTTGCGCAGGTCGTCGGCCTCTTCGAGCAGCTCGGAGTCCTCGAGCAACTCCATCTCGGGCTCGATCCGGTTGATCGCCTCCGCGCGCCTCTCATAGGACTTGAACTTCCTGCCCTCTCCCACGCGCAGAGCTCGCGTGACCATGTCCCGTGCATTGGCCATGTGTCAGAGAGTAGCTAGGGCGACGAGGGCGGGGCGCCTCCCGCCCTGACAAACGCCGGCCTAATTAGGCCGGCGTTTTGAGTATCCGCCAGTTCGGGAGGCGCCCCGCCCTCGCGGCTCAACCAGCCGTTCTGCCCCGCAAGCGAGCGGCAGCGCGGCGGGTCTGGGTGCGCTTGCGCCGCATCTCCCGGTGCTTCTTCACCTGGCGGCGGATGTCCTCGGCGAGCTCGTGGATCGTGTGGGCCATCTCGGGAGAGGCCTCGCGAGCACGGAGCGTCACGCCCTTCAGGCGCAGGGTCGCCTCGGCCACCTGGCTGTCTTCGATCGAGGGGTTTCGCTCTTCGTAGACCTCGACGTCCAGCGTGGCCAGCTCGGACACCTGTTTGCCGACTCGGCGGAATCGCTTGGTCACATGGCCCCGCAGCTCGTCGGTTATCTCGACGTTGCGCCCGCGTATCTCGATCCGCATCTTGCCTCCTTTAGCTGGGAATACCGCGATCCTACGCTGCGCCTCTACCCGGAACAACGGGGTTTTCCCGCGATGCGCCACCTGTCCTAAAGACGCCGCGTAAAGGTGATTGCAACTACCCGGACCGCGCCGGCGCTACGCAGGGCCCGGGCGCAGGCCGAGAGGGTGGCGCCGGTGGTCAGCACGTCGTCGACGAGCAGGACGCTGCGCGGCACCTCGCCCCGGACGTGCACCTGCGGCGGATGGCCCAGCCGATCGGCCCGGCGCCGGCCCACCTGGCGCCCGCCGCCGCTGCGCCGGAGACAGGCGGCCAGCGGCAGCTCGGTCCCCGCCGCCA
>DASUIY010000156.1:0-2174 GCA_036279555.1 Solirubrobacterales bacterium
GCGCGGCTGATGGTCGACGAGGCGCACGGGGCCGGCGTGCTCGGCGCCCGCGGGGCGGGGGCTTGCGAGCTGTTCGGCCTCGAGGACGAGGTCGACCTGCGCATGGGCACCTTCTCCAAGAGCCTCGCCTCCTGCGGCGGCTTCGTCGCCGGCCCGGCCGACGTGGTCGAGTACCTGCGGATCTCCTCGCGCTCCTTCGTCTTCAGCGCCTCGGCGGTGCCCGCCGCGGTCGGCGCCGCGCTCGAGGCCCTGCGCGTGATCCGCGCCGACGGCCCGCAGCTGTTCGAGGCGCTGCTAGCCAACGCCTCCTACCTGCGCGAGGGGCTGCGCGACCTGGGCCTGAAGGTGATCGAGCCGGGCACGCTGCCCGACGGCACCGTCGCGACCACGCCGGTGGTCCCGGTCGTCGTCGGCGACGACTGGCAGGCGGTCCTGCTCTGGAAAGCGCTCTTCGACGCGGGCGTCTACACCAACGTCGCGATCCACCCGGCGGTGCCGCCCGGCGGCGCCCTGCTCCGCACCAGCCTGATGGCGACCCACGAGCGCGCGCACCTCGACGACGCGCTGGCGACGATCGCCCGGGTCGCCCGGGACTTCCCCGAACTACCCCGCTCGGGGTAGTTTCCTCCGCCCCTGGATCTCCCCCGCGTCCGCCTTGCTACGAAAAAGGTGCTCTTAGCGACCGGGCCGGGAATCCCCATTGGCCATCGGGTTGACCCCCGACCACCCACCGCATAGCTTGGCCCCCGCGCCGCTCGCGACCCGGGGCAGGGAAGCGAATCGGTTAGAGCACTCGACTCGACCAGGCCGAGGTCGACACCTCCGGCAGGCGCAACGAGCTACCCAGTTAACCCCCGAATGGAGGAGTCCCAGTGGACGCTGCTTCGATCGCCCCTGCTCAAACGACCGCTTCCGCCATCAAAGCCCCGCAGCACATGGAGGCGCTCGCCCGCGCCAACCGAGTGCGACTTGCCAGGGCGGAGCTGAAGCGCTCGATAGCCCGAGGAGAGGTCGAGGCCGCTGAGGTGATCCGCGAGTGCCCGTGGGAGACCGAGAGCATGACGCTCGCCGAGCTGCTGACCAGCCAGCGCCGCTGGGGCCGCACCCGCGCCCGCAAGTTCCTGCTCGGCCTCGCGCTCAGCGAGAACAAGCGCCTCGGGACCCTCACCTCCCGCCAGAAGGCCCTGCTGTCCTCCGAGCTGGCCTCCCGCGAATCCGTCTTCGCCTGAGGCCGTCAGCCGCCTAGGCGGCCTACCTTGAAGGACAATCCGCCCGAGGCGCGCTGGAAGGCGCGCCGCAGGGCGAAGAAGACGACGAGGAACGCGGCCGCGCCGATCCCGAGGCAGATCGCGAGGATCAGCCCGGCGAGGTAGAAGAGCCCGCCGACGACGAAGACGAAGACGGTGCCGGCGAGCAAGGTCGTGTGGGAGCGGTAGCCGGCGAAGTGCTCGCGCGCCGCGACCTCGAGACCGCCGAGGCCGGCGAGGGCGACGCCGACTCCCAGCGCGGTCGGGCTCCCGCCGACGATGCCGATGACGAGCGAGACGATGCCGGCGAGCACGGCCAGCTCGGCCAGAGGGAAGTTCCCCCACGGCGCGGGCGGCCTCTCCTCCGCGGCCGGCCCTCGGCTCTTTCCGCTTTGGCTCTTAGGGTCCTTACCGCTCAACGGCCGCAAGCCGCCCGGGTAACGGGCATCCGGAGGAGACCTTGACCCGCCACCAGCCCATCAGCATCCCCAGCGGGCCGAGGCGGGGACGGGAGTGCCAGTGGCCGCAGCCGTGCTCGCCGATCTCGTCCCGCGAGACACGCACCCACTTGTAGCTGGCCGGAGAGGCCTGCATCCGCCGCAGCAGCTCGCGGTTGCGGGCTTCGAGGTCGGCGCGCTCTCGCAGCGCGAGCCGCGCTTCGCCGATCCGCACCGCAAGCGCATCGCGCACCCGCTCCAGCTGCTCGAGGCCGGCGACCCGTGGAGGGCCCGAAGGAGCCTCAACCCGGGTGTCGACGGAGAAGAGGGGGAACGCCTCGGCCGAGAGCCGGGACAGCTCATGCTCGAGGCGGCCGATCTGGCGGCGCAGCTCAGCGCGGGCGAGGCGCTCGTCGCCCTCCGTCCGGAGCGTGTCTGGTGCGAGCAGAACCGGCATCGATCCGAGTCTAATCCACCCTTCCGGTGCGCT
>DASUIY010000157.1:0-4001 GCA_036279555.1 Solirubrobacterales bacterium
GGCGGCGCTTGACCTCCAGGACAGGGGTGACAGTCTTCACGGCCTGCTCGAGCACCTCCACCGCCGGCTTGCCCGTTTTCTCGGTGATCCGGTCCAGCGCCCTGTAGACGATCGCCTCGGCGGTCGACTTCTTGCCGTCGAGCATCACCTTGTTGATGACCTGCTGGACGAGTCGGCTGCGGTACTTGGCGTCGGGAGCGACTACTCGAGTGGTGGCGCGGTTGCGTCTCATGAAGTCTGGGTCAGGAGGCCTTCACGCCGTACTGCGAGCGCGACTGCTTGCGCTCGGAGACGCCGGAGGCATCGAGGGTGCCGCGGACGACCTTGTAGCGGACGCCGGGAAGATCCTTGACGCGGCCGCCGCGGACGAGAACGACCGAGTGCTCCTGGAGGTTGTGTCCCTCGCCGGGGATGTAGGTGGTGACCTCCATGCCGTTGGTCAGCCGGACGCGGGCGACCTTGCGGAGGGCGGAGTTCGGCTTCTTCGGCGTCGCGGTGTAGACGCGCGTGCAGACGCCGCGCCGCTGCGGCGCGGAGACGACCTTCTTGCGGCCCTGCGAGGACTTGAGTCCCGGCGTCGCCGTCTTCTTCTTCGGGCGCTTGCGGCCCTTCCTGACAAGTTGATTCGTATTCGGCACGGCCGCGCATAGTAGAGCAGTCCGCCCAAGACCAGCCCCGCCGCTGCCGCGACCTCGGCGTAGAAGCCGTTCTCGAGCACCGCGGTCGCCCCCGAGAAGCGGGATGCCTGGGCACCCTCGTCGAGCCCTGCGGGGAGGTCGACGAGCAGGATCACGGCGATGCTGAGCAGGCCGAGGGCGATGACGACCCGGCCCATGCCGCGCCGCCGGGGTCGCAGCGCCAGCACCGCAGCGGTGGCGGCAAGCAGGGCGACCGGGATCAGCACGTAGCCATGAGCCTCGCCGGCGACCCTCGTGTCCTCGGTCGGTGCCGTCGCTGCCGGCAGGCCGGCATAGGCGGCCTGCCCGATCTCGACGCTGCGGTAGGAGACGAACTGGGCGACGACGAGGCAGGCCGCCGAGGCGAGGACGACACCCGCGATCGCCCGCCGGGGCGTGACCGCGGCGCTTGCCCGGGTCGCCCCCCGGATCGATGCGGCGACGACTCGGCGCAACACGCGTTCGCCGCGGGAGAAGGCGCGCAGGACGAGAACGGCCGCCGGCCGCGCCCGCTTCTCGGCGGCCTTCGCGAGCCGGGAGGCGAGCGTGCGCAGCCGGCGCAGCTGGCGAACCGTCGGGGGACGCACCGCCTCCATCCGCCGCGCCGCCCAGCGGTCGGCCCGCCGGGTGCCCTTCGCGGCCGCCGTCAGCGCCCGGTCGATGCGTCGCCGCGCCGCTGCTATCATCGCGCGTCGCTCAGGCAGTTTTTTCGCAGTCCGCTTCGCCGGGCCCGTGAGGGCCTTTTTCATGCGCCGATCCCGGCTCTTGCCAGATCGGTTGCGTTTGTCCCGTCCCCGTTTCACGACCAAACCCTTACCTTAGGAACCATGGCACGCACCTTTCCCCTAGAGAAGACGCGCAATATCGGGATCATGGCGCACATCGACGCCGGCAAGACGACGACGACCGAGCGCATCCTCTACTACACCGGCCGCACCCACAAGATGGGCGAGGTCCACGAGGGCGCGGCGGTGATGGACTGGATGGAGCAGGAGCAGGAGCGCGGGATCACGATCACCTCCGCCGCCACCGCCTGCGACTGGAAGGACCACCGGATCAACATCATCGACACGCCGGGCCACGTCGACTTCACGGTCGAGGTCGAGCGCAGCCTGCGCGTCCTCGACGGCGCGATCGCCGTCTTCGATGCAGTTGCGGGGGTCGAGCCGCAGTCGGAGACGGTCTGGCGCCAGGCCGACAAGTACGGGGTCCCGCGCTTCGCCTACATCAACAAGATGGACCGCACCGGCGCCGACTTCTTCAACTCCGTGCAGACGATGAAGGACCGGCTGGGCGCCAACCCGCTGCCGATCCAGCTGCCGATCGGCAGCGAGGAGAACTTCAAAGGCGTCGTCGACCTGATCGAGATGAAAGGCCTGATCTGGACCGACGAGCTCGGCGCCGAATACGAGACGATCGAGGTCCCGGACGACCTCAAGGACCAGGCCGACGAATACCGCACCCAGCTGATCGAGGCCTGCGCCGACTACGACGACGAGCTGATGGAGGCCTACCTGGCCGAGGAGGAGATCCCGCACGAGCGGATCGCCAAGTCGCTGCACCGCGCCTGCCTCGACACCAAGGTCACCCCGGTCCTCTGCGGCACCTCCTTCACGAACAAGGGGGTGCAGCCGCTGCTCGACGCGATCGTCGAGCTGCTGCCCTCGCCGCTCGAGGTTCCGCCCGTCACAGGCGTCGTATCGGCCGGCAAGGGCCAGCCCGAGGACGTCGAGGAGGAGCGACCCGCCTCCGACGACGCCCCCTTCGCGGCCCTCGCCTTCAAGGTCATGACCGACCCCTACGTCGGCAAGCTCACCTACTTCCGCGTCTACTCCGGCAAGCTGGAGAAAGGCGGCCGCGTCCTCAACGTCAAAACCGGCAAGACCGAGCGCATCGGCCGGCTGCTGATGATGCACGCCAACAGCCGCGAGGAGATCGACGAGTGCTACGCCGGCGACATCTGCGCCGGCGTCGGCCTCAAAGAAACGGGCACCGGCGACACGCTTGCCGCACCGGACGCGCCGATCGCGCTGGAGAGCATCGAGTTCCCCGAGACCGTGATCGCGGTCGCGATCGAGCCGAAGACCAAAGCCGACCAGGAGAAGATGGGCAACGCCCTGCAGCGCCTCGGCGAGGAGGACCCGACCTTCCGCATCGAATCCGACGAGGAAACCGGCCAGACGCTGATCCACGGCATGGGCGAGCTCCACCTCGAGGTGATCGTTGACCGCATGCTGCGCGAGTTCAAAGTCGAGGCCAACGTCGGCAAGCCGCAGGTCGCCTACCGCGAGACGATCCGCAAGGACGTCAAGAAGGTCGAGGCGCGCTTCGTCCGCCAGACCGGTGGCCGCGGTCAGTTCGGCCACGTCGTGATCAACGTCGAGCCCGCACCGGGCGAGGGCTTCGAGTTCGTCAACAAGATCAAGGGCGGCGTGATCCCCGGCGAGTTCATCGGCCCCGCCGAACAGGGGATGAAGGAGGCGCTGGAGAACGGCGTCAAGGCCGGCTACCCGATGGTCGACGTCAAGGTCGAACTCATCGACGGCTCCTTCCACGACGTCGACTCCTCGGAGATGGCCTTCAAGATCGCCGGCTCGATGGCGATCCAGGACGCCGCGCGCAAGGCGAACCCGGTCCTGCTCGAGCCTGTGATGGCGGTCGAGGTGGTCACTCCCGAGGACTTCCTCGGCGACGTGATCGGTGACCTCTCGCGGCGCCGCGGCAAGGTGCAGGGCCAGGACCAGCGCGGCAACGCCCTCGCCGTCCAGGCTTTCGTGCCGCTCGGGGAAATGTTCGGCTACGCGACGGAACTGCGCTCGATGACGCAGGGTCGTGCCAATTACACGATGCAGTTCGAGCGCTACGAGGAGGTCCCCGGCAACATCGCCGAGGAGATCGTCGAGCACCGTTCGGGCGAGCCGGTGGGTGCGACCTCGTGAACGTGACTCGGCCGCAGGGTTGTTCTAGCTATATTTCCCAGGTTCGCCCGCAGGCAGTTCGTTGCGAGCTGCCCACCAGCGCCCCACAGACTTAATCAGCCAAACCAGACAGAACCCGACTTTCGAAAGGTAGAACGGAGAGAGATGTCCAAGGAGAAGTTCGAGCGCGATAAGCCGCATGTGAACGTCGGCACGATCGGTCACATCGACCATGGCAAGACGACGCTGACGGCCGCGATCACCAAGACCCTCTCCACGAAGGGCGGAGCCGAGGCGAAGAGCTTCGAGGAGATCGACAACGCTCCCGAGGAGAAGGAACGCGGGATCACGATCGCGACCTCCCACGTCGAGTACCAGACCGACAACCGGCACTACGCCCACGTCG
>DASUIY010000158.1:0-11771 GCA_036279555.1 Solirubrobacterales bacterium
GGAGTGCGGGCGAGCATCGAAGAGGCCTTGGCCGGCGGTAAAGGGGGACGTTCCACGTGAAACGGCCGCTGCTAGCCCTGATCGCCGCCTACCAGCGCTGGATCTCCCCCTCGATGCCGCGTCGCTGTCGCTACGAGCCGACCTGTTCCGCTTACACCGTCGAGGCGGTGCAGCGATTCGGTGCCCTGCGCGGCACCCTCCTCGGCGCCTGGCGCCTTCTGCGCTGCAATCCCTTCAGCCACGGCGGCTTCGACCCGGTTCCCAAGCGCTTCACGCTGCGAGTCGGCCCGGTCGACCCCGCCACCCACCACGGTGAGGTGCACACATGATCCCGGCGAACATCCTGCAGCCGCTGATCGACGTCGCCAACGAAGTCCTCAAGTTCTTCCACGACAGCGTCGGTCTCAGCTGGGGCGGGGCGATCATCGCGCTGACGATCGTGACGCGGACGCTGCTGATCCCGCTCACCTACAAACAGCTGAAAGGCATGCGGGCCCTGCAGGCGCTGCAGCCCCAGATCAAAGAGATCCAGGCGAAATACAAAAACGACCGTCAGCGCATGCAGCAGGAGATGATGCGCTTCTACCAGGAGAACAAAGTCAACCCCTTTGCCTCCTGCATCCCGCTGCTGGCGCAGCTGCCGGTCTTCATCACCCTCTTCTACCTGCTGCAGAACGAGCTCCCGGATGACATCGGGTGCAAGGCCGGAGAGTGCGGCTCGGAAGCCTCCTTCCTCTTCATCAGCGACCTGACGGCCAAGGCCACCGGTGGCGAACTGATCGCCCTGCTCGTGCTCTACGTCGGCACGCAGCTGATCTCCGGGATGGTGATGTCCATCACCGCCGACAAAAGCCAGCGCATGATGATGTTCGTCCTGCCGCTCATCTTCGTTCCCTTCGTGATCAGCTTCCCTGCCGGCCTCGTCCTCTACTGGATCACCACCAACGTCTGGACGATCGGCCAGCAGTACACGATCCAGAAACTGATCCCGGCGCCCCAGGTGGCCACGCCGGCGGAGATCCAGGCGGCCAAACCGCCCCCGCCTTCCCCGCGGAAAAAGAAGAAGAGACGGTAAGTAGGCCTGCGGGGAGGGGGTTTGGGACCCCATTGCACCGCCTGCGGCGGTGCAACCGAGAGCCGCTTCGCGGCTGAGAATCACCTTGCCGGGGGCCGCTTCGCGAGGGTCCCAAACCCCCTCCCCGCAGGCCTTTGCAGGTACTCCAAGCTTTCTCGTCCCAGCCCTGGTCGAGCTCCCGCCACAGAAGCTCAGCACCGAGGCGCATTCCCCCAAGCCCGCCGAAATCAGGGACTGTCTCTTCGCGAGCTTCTCTGAGCACGTGGGGGGTGGTGGGATGCCCCTCGAACGGACGGATACTCAAAGCGCCGAGCTAATTAGCTCGGCGCTTGTTCGGGCGAGGGGCATCCCACCACCCAGGACCCGCCGCGCCAGTACCTTCTCGCCAATAGACTCCCGGCTTATGGGTGAGATCGCGGACTGGCCTGCGGAGCCGGCGGAGCGTGTGAGGGAGCTGGTTGAGGGCGTTCTTGACGAGCTCGACTTGGACGGCGACGTCGAGATCGTCGAGGACGACGACCGGATCACGGCCTCGGTCGAGGGCGGCGACGACTACGGTCTCTTGATCGGCAAGAGGGGGCAGACGATCGACGCGCTCCAGCTTCTGGCTTACCAGGCCGCTTTCCGCGGTCTCCGGGATCGCAAACGGGTCGTGATCGACGCGGCCGGCTACCGGGAGCGGCGCCGGGAGACGCTGACGGCCCGCGCCGACCGCGCCGCGGAGCAGGCCCTCAACGACGGTCACTCGGTGGAGATGGATCCGATGAGCGCGCAGGAGCGCCGCGTCGTCCACGAGCACCTCAAGGACCGCTCCGGCGTCGAGACCTACAGCGAAGGGGACGAGCCTCGCCGGTGCGTGGTCGTCGCTCCTCTCGTGGCGGAGTAGGGAAGCGGTCCAGTAGGGGTTCCGCTTAACTTTTTCGAGCTGCGGCTGGGTTGGACCGATGGCTGCTGACGAAAAAGTACAAGACGCTTCACCCCTGCTGGACCGCTTTCTCGACAAGTCCCAGAGAGCGGCGATTACGCGAGTCTTGGAGCTTTTGGAGGAAGAGCGGGCGTCGGTGAGCTCGGTCACCGAGCCCGGCCGCGCCTGGAAGGTCCACGTCGCCGACAGCCTCACCGGCCTCGAGGTCCCCGGCCTTCGGGACGCCCCTAGAATTGCCGATATTGGCTCTGGAGCAGGGTTTCCGGGGCTCGCGCTTGCGGCAGCCCTGCCTTCGTCGCAGCTCGACCTGATCGAGTCCGTCGGCCGCAAGTGCGAGTTCATCCGGCGCGCGATCGGCGCCGCGGGGATCGGCAACGCCAGAGTCCTGAACGTTCGCTCGGAGGAGTTGGCGCAGGCCGAGGGGCGAGAGGCCTACGCGGCCGTCACCGCCCGCGCCGTGGGCAGGCTCTCCACCCTCGCCGAGCTGGCCTCACCCCTGCTCGAAGAAGACGGCCTCCTCGTCGCCTGGAAGGGCAAGCGCGACCCCGAAGAGGAGGCGCAGCTCTCCCGCGCCGCCGAGGGCCTCGCGATGCGGCCCGAACGGATCCTCCATGTCGGGCCCTTCGCGGGCAGTGAGCACCGTCACCTGCACGTCCTCCGCAAGGCCGGCCCCACCCCGGCTGGATTGCCGCGACGAGCGGGAATGGCCAAGAAGCGCCCCCGCGGGTGAGGCTAGTCTGCGGCCGGATGGGTGTCGTCTACGCAATCGCGAACCAGAAGGGCGGGGTCGGCAAGACGACCACCGCGGTCAACGTCGCCGCCTGCGTCGCCGCCTCCGGCGCCCAGACCCTGCTCGTCGACCTCGATCCGCAGTGCAACGCAACGGTGGCGCTGGGCGGCGAGCGCGACATGCACCCCTCCTCCTACGATTGCCTCACGGGCGACGTCTCGGTCGCCGAAGCGGCCCGCCCGGCGGGGCCCGACAACCTCTGGCTGGTGCCGGCCAATCGCGACCTGGCCGGCGCCGCGGTTGAGCTGCCGCGCATGGACGGCTCCGAGACCCGGCTGCGCGAGCGCCTCGGCCCCGTGCGCGAGCGCTTCGCCTACACGCTGCTCGACTGCCCCCCTTCGCTGGGCCCGGTCAGCGTCAACGCGCTGACCGCGGCCGACCGCGTGATCGTGCCCGTGCAGGCCGAGTACCTGGCGCTCGAGGGCCTGGTCCAGTTCCTCGACACGCTGGCGATGATCCGCCGCGAGCTCAACCCGGCCCTGGAAGTGTCGGGCCTCTTGGTCACCATGCATGACGAGCGCACTCGCCTGGCGCAGGACGTCGAGCGGGAACTGCGCCAGCACTTCCCCGAAATGGTCTTCGAGACGGTCATTCCGCGCAGTGTCCGCGTCGCCGAGGCGCCGAGCTACGGCCTGCCGGTGACCGAGCACTCGCCGGCCTCGCGCGGCTCCGTCGCCTACCGAGCACTCGCCGAGGAGCTCGCCGCCCGTGGCTAAGACCGCCAAGCGGGGGCTCGGCAGCGGGCTCGCCGCGATCCTGCCGGAAGCCTCCGTCGAAGACGCCGGCGAGCTGCGCGAGCTGCCGGTCGAGACGATCAGGCCCAACCCGAACCAGCCGCGGACCAAGATCGACCCGGAGTCGCTCGACGGGCTCGCGTCCTCGATCGAGGCGAACGGCGTCGTCCAGCCGCTCTTGGTCCGCCCCCTCGCCGACGGCGGCTACGAGCTGATCGCCGGCGAGCGCCGCTGGCGTGCCGCGCAGAAAGCCGGCCTGGCCAAGGTCCCTGCGGTGGTCCGCGACCAAGAGCTGGCCGAGCGCCTCCAGGTGGCCCTGATCGAGAACATGGTCCGCGAGGACCTCAACCCGGTCGACGAGGCGCGGGCCTGCTCCGCCCTGGTCGACGACCTCGGCCTCTCCAAGGAGGAGCTGGCCCGCCGCGTCGGTCGCAGCCGCCCCGCGGTCTCCAACCTGATCCGCCTCCTCGACCTTCCCGACGAGGCCCTCGACCTGCTCGAGTCGGGGGAGCTGAGCGAAGGCCACGGCAAGGCGCTCCTCGCGGCGGAGGGAAACGACGTGCGGCGCCGGCTTGCCCGCGACGCAGCCCGCGCCGGCTGGTCGGTGCGCGAAACCGAGAACCGGGCCAAGCTGGCTGGCCAGCCAAAGAGGAGGGGCGGCTCCCGGGCGACGCTGTCGATCGACGAGGCCGCAGCGATCCGCGATGCGGCCGACGAGCTCGAGTCGGCGTTCGGCCATGAGGTCAGGGTGCGGCCGAAGGGCGGGGGGGTCGCGGTGGAGATCCGTTTCGGCGACCTCGACGAGGCCCTGGCACTTGCTCGCGCCCTCGCCCGCAGCGGTCGCTGAGGCCCCGCCGTTAGGCCTCGATTACCCCGCTATCCTTCGGCTTGGCTCCGGGCGATTAGCTCAGTTGGTTAGAGCGCGTCTCTGATAAGGACGAGGTCCCTGGTTCGAATCCAGGATCGCCCACTCGTGCAGCAGATGCAGATCTACGGCGTCAGCTTCGACATGGTCGGCAAGCAGCCGATCGTCTTGCTGAAGACGGTCGACGGCAACAAGTTCCTGCCGATCTGGATCGGCCATCCCGAGGCGGCGGCGATCCTGATGAAGCTCCAGGGTGCCTCGACCCCGCGGCCGATGACGCACGACCTGCTCTCCGACCTCCTCGACCAGCTCGACGCCAAATGCGAGCGGGTCTCCGTGACCGAACTGCGCGACAACACCTTCTACGCCTCGATCACGGTCTCGGTCAACGGGTCGGAGATGGAGATCGACTCGAGGCCCTCCGACGCCCTCGCCCTCGCCGTCCGCGTCTCGGCGCCGATCTTCGCCGACGAGGACGTGATCGAGGAGTCGGCGATCGAGTTCGAGCACGACGTCGAGGACACCGAGGAGGTCGTCGACAAGTTCAAAGAGTTCCTCGACGAGGTAACGCCGGACGACTTCGCCAAAGGCGAGGATTCCTAGGCTCGCACCGGGGCCAGTGCCAGGTCGAGGATCTTCTCGACCAGCCGCTCGAACGACATGCCGGCCGCCTCGGCGGCCTGGGGGAGGAGGCTGGTGTCGGTGAGGCCGGGGATGGCGTTGACCTCGAGCACCTGCGGGCCGCCCTCGCCGAGGATCACGTCGACGCGCGAGAAGCCGGCACAGCCGAGCGTCTCGTAGGCGGCCAGAGCGGCGTCGGTGACCGCGGCCGCCTCGCCCTCGTCGAGCTGCGCCGGGCAGACGAAGGAAGTGCGGCCGATCTCGTAGCGCGCTTCGAAGTCGTAGCTGTGGCCCGGCCGGGGGATCGCCTCGACCACCGGCAGGGCATCGCCGCCGAGAACGCTGACCGCCAGCTCGCGACCCCTGACGAAGCGCTCCAGCAGCACCCGCTCGTCGTAGCTGAAGGCGGATACGAGGGCGCTGGGAACGTCGGCGGCGCTCTCGGCGAACTTCACTCCCAGGGCCGAGCCGCCGCGACTGGGCTTGATCACGAGCGGGAAGCCGAGCCGTTCCTCGAGGCTCCCGAGCGCGTCGGCGGCGCCGAGCTCGCGAAACGCGGTCTCGTTGAACGCGAACCAGTCGGGGGTGGGGATTCCCGCCGCCCGCAGCTCGTGCTTGGTCAGGACCTTGTCGATGCATCGCACGCAGGCGGCAACGCCCGGTCCCGTGAAGGGAATGCCGAGGATCTCCAGCAGCTCCTGGGCGGTGCCGTCCTCTCCGCCCATGCCGTGCATGGCGACGAAGGCGACGTCGGGTCGCTCGGCGCTCAGCCGTTTGGCCAGATCGCCGCCGGCCTCCAGCGCGAGCACCTCGTGGCCGAGCCGCCCAAGCGCGTCTTCGACCCGAGCTCCGGAGCGCAGCGAGACGCTCCGCTCGAGCGACCTCCCGCCTTTGAGGACCGCGACCTTCATTCGCCCTCGGCCTTTCTGAAGGGGACCACGTTCGGGGGCTCCTCGGCGACCTCCTCTTCTGTCACTGCTTCCCGCTCGCCGGTCAGGGCGCTGTACAGCTCGACCTGCTCGCCGATCACCTTGCCGATGCGGCGGATGCCCTCGCGGATCTCTTCCTCGTCACCGGCGGAGAAGTTGAGCCGCATCGAGTTGCGCCCGCTGCCGTCGACGTAGGCGGCCTGGCCGGGGACGAAGGCGACGTCCTCGCGCAGCGCCTTCGCCAAGAGGTCGCCGGTGTCGATGTAGGGGGGGAGGGTCGCCCAGATGAACAGCCCGCCGTCGGGCTCGGTCCAGGTCGCCTGGGGCGGGAAGTGACGGCGAAGCGCCTCGACCATCGCGTCGCGCCGGGAGCGGTAGATCCCGGCCAGGCTCTCGACGTACTCGCGCCAGTTCCCGTCGCGGAAGTACTCGCGAACGAAGTACTGGGTCAGGGTCGAGGTGCACAGGTCGGAAGCCTGCTTGCCGAGCACGATCTTGTCCATCACCGGCGGCGGCGCGACCGCCCAGCCGAGGCGGATGCCGGGCGAGAGGATCTTCGAGAAGGTGCCGATGTATATGACGAAGTCGCCGCCGTCGAGCTGGTAGAGCGGGGGCACGCCCTCCCCCTCGAAGCGCAGCAGGCCGTAGGGGTTGTCCTCGACGACGAGCAGCTCGCGCGAGCGCGCCAGCTCGACCAGCCGCCGGCGGCGTTCCAGGGACATCGTCACGCCGGCGGGGTTCTGGAAGGTCGGCACCGAGTAGACGAACTTCGGCCGCCGCCCTTCGCCGTCGAGCCGCTCGAGCACCGCCTCCAGCTCGTCGATCCGCATCCCTTCCGCGTCGCACTCGACCTGGATCGTGTCGGCCTCGTAGCTGCAGAAGACCGGGATCGCCCCCGGGTAGGTGGGCGCCTCGCAGATCACCGCGTCGCCGGGATCGACCAGCGTCTTGCAGATCAGGTCGATCGCCTGCTGGCCGCCGGTCGTGACGATCACGTCCTCGGGGTCGGGAAGCATCCCCTCGGCACCCATCACCTCGACGATGCAGTCGACGGTCTCGCGGAAGCCCTCGGTGGGCCCGTACTGGAGCGCCTCGGCGGCGGACTCCTGGGCGATCCGCGTCATCTGCGCGGCGAAGGTCTGCGGGGGGAAGGTCGAGGTGTCGGGAAGGCCGCCGGCAAGCGAGATCACTTCCGGCCGCGCGGTCACCGCCATCAGGTCGCGCATCGCCGAGGAGCGCATCACCTGCGTCCGCGCCGCGAAGAGGCCGGCATACCGCTCCAGGTCGCTGCTGCGGGCGTGGGCACGACGCCGGTGGGGCGGCTCTGGCATGGGGACAGTGTGCCGAATTGGCGCCATCTCGCCCGGGAAGCTAGGTTTCCTGCGTGGGATCTTTCTCGGGAATCTGCCTGGTGCTCGGCATCGGCATCGCGATCGGGATGCTGGCCGGCACCACCGGCACGCACGGCTCCGCCCGCGGCCGGATGACGATCCTGGCCGGGGTCATCGCCCTCGCAGCCGGGATTCTGCTCGCCGGCAGCGCCGACGTGAGCACGGCGGCCGGGGCTCTGTTCTGCATGGCGGGCGCCGTATTCGCCTGCCTGATCGTCAGCGACGTGGTCAGCGGCGCCGGACGGCGGGAAGGCAGCGCCTCGGGCGCCCTCGCCTTCCTCGTCTCGATCGCCGCCCTCGTCGCCGTCGCGATAGCGATCCTGGTTTCCCCAGCCTCGCTGCTGATAGTGGCCGCGCTTGCATGGCTGGGAATCTCGCGCCGCCGCCGCGCCCAGCGCAAGCACGCCGGCCTGCGCGTGTTGCGCTAGAGCCCACCACCGCCAATTGAGGATGATTGGCGGTGGTGCCCAAGAAGAAGCTGGTTCTCACCTACGTCGACTCGCTGCGCACGGACATGCTGCTTCGCGCCGTCGCCGAGGGGCGGGCGCCCACCTTCGAGGCTCTGATCGAGCGCGGGGTCTTGATCGAGGACTGCGTCTCCAGCTTTCCCTCGGTGACCCCGGTCGCCTGCGCCGAGATGGTCACCGGCCGGGGCGCGGACGGTCACTGGATCAGCGGCATGGCCTGGTACCACCGCCTCGAGCGCCGCTACGTCGAGTACGGCTCCTCGCTCGAGGCGAGCCGGGCGTTCGGCGTCTTCCGCGTCCTCTACGACCTCGTCTACAACATGAACCTGGCGCACCTCAACCCCGCTGCCGAGACGCTGTTCGAGCGGCTCGACGACGCCGACGCGCGAACCGCCTGCACGCCGTTCCTGATCTACCGCGGGCGGCACCGCCACCAGGTGTCGCTCGAGGGGCTTCTGCGGCGGGCGGTCGACGCGACGCAGCTCAAGTTCCGCCACCACACCTGGGGGCCTGCCGAGCTCTTCTACGGCGACCTCTACGCGAGCAGCGAGGTGCCCTGCAAATCGACCTCGATCCCCGGCGCCCGGGACGGGTACTCGGCCTGCTGCGCCGCCGAGCTGGCGAGGAGCGACGGCTACGACTTCCTGCTCTTCTCCCTGCCCGACAACGACAACTACTCCCACCGCTACGGACCGGAGGCGAGCGTCGAGTCGATCTCCAAGGCCGACCGCTGCTTCGCGAAGCTGGTCGAGGCCGGGGGCGGGCTCGACGACTTCCTCGCCGGTCACGCGATCGTCCTCCTCGCCGACCACGCGCAGACGCCGGTGCACCGCGGATTGCCCCTCGCGGACCTGCTCGGCCACGAGTGGTCGGTGCTGAGGCCGTCGGAGTCCGAGCCCGACCAGGCCCAGCTGGCGGTGAGCCCGACCGGCCGCGCCGCCCACGTCTACCTGCTCCCGGGGGCGGGAGAGCGGGCCAACCCGGAGGCGGTGCGGGCGAGGCTGAACGTGCTCGAAGGAGTCGACCTCGTCTGCCGCCTCGAGTCTGCGGACGGAAGCCCGCTGGTCCGCGAGGAGCCGGGAGCGCCCCGAGACGGCGCGGTTGCTGTGGTCGAACGGGGAGAGTTCCAGCTGCGCTTCCACCGCGGTACGTCGGTTGCCGACCTGCGCGGCGATACCTGGGAGCTCGACGGCGACCTCGAAGCCCTGGAGGCGACTCTCAAGGACGGCAAGCTCGTCAGCGAAATCTATCCCGACCCGCTCGCCCGCGTCTGGTCTGCCCTCAACGCCCCG
This sequence comes from Solirubrobacterales bacterium, assembly GCA_036279555.1. Classification (GTDB taxonomy): domain Bacteria; phylum Actinomycetota; class Thermoleophilia; order Solirubrobacterales; family 70-9; genus VRUE01. Next base: position 9,090 of record DASUIY010000158.1, read on the forward strand.
CACGCCGGCGACTTCATACTCAGCCTTGCACCTGGCTACGAGGCGGTCGACTGGGGCGGCATCTCTCACGCCGGCGGCGGCAGCCACGGCTCCCTCCGTGCCGGCGACTCTCTGGGCCCGCTGCTCTTCGTCGGCTGCGGCCCGGCGGACGCCTCCGAACGCGCCCAGTGGACTCTCCGCGACGTCGTGCCCGTCGTGCTGGACCACTTCGGGCTATGAGATGGGTGCCGGCGGCGCTTGCCGCCGCGGCTCTTTTCGTTCCCGCGACGGCGTGCGCGGACGTGACCGCCTCCGAGGCGACTCGCAGCGCCGCCCAGGACTCGAAGGTGGTGGAGGAGCGCAGGGAGAGCGGGGGCCTTACGCACACGACCACCAAGGTGGACGGCAGCTGGGAGGTCGCCTGGTTTGCCGGCGACGACCAGGTGGCGCTTGTCATCGTCGATCCCGCAACGGGTGGAGTGCGCGAGTCCTGGACCGGCTACCAGATCGCCTGGAAGATGGCCCGTGGCTACTCGGGCTCCTTCGGCCACAAGCTCAACGCCCCCTACGTCTTCCTGCCGCTCTGCGTGATCTTCCTCCTCGGTCTGGTCGACTGGAGACGCCTGCGCCGGGCCGCCAACCTCGACCTTCTCTTCCTGCTCGGCTTCGGGGCCTCCCACTTCTTCTTCAACCGGGCCGAGATCGGCATCTCGGTTCCGCTCCAGTACGTCCCCCTCGCCTACCTCTTCGGCCGGGCTCTGTGGATCGGCCTGCGCGGGGGCAACGGGGGTGGCATACGCCCGGTCTGGCCGGCCAGGTGGCTGCTCGTCGGGGCCCTCTTCCTGCTCGGCTTCCGGCTCGGCTTGAACGTCGCCGACTCCGGTGCGATCGACGTCGGCTACGCCGGCGTGGTCGGCGCCGACCGGGTCGTCCACGGAGAACCGGTCTACGGCAACTTCCCGGAGGACGTCTCCCAGGGCGACACCTACGGCCCGGTCAACTACCTCGCCTACCTCCCCTTCGAGGCGATCTGGCCCTGGTCGGGGAGCTGGGACGATCTGCCGGCCGCACACGGCGCAGCGGTCTTCTTCGACCTCGCGACCTTCGCCCTGCTGATCCTGCTCGGACGCCGCATCCGCCCCGGACCGGAAGGCAACAAGCTCGCCGCGACGCTCGCCTTCGGCTGGGCCGCCTATCCCTATACGGCCTTCACTCTCCTCTCCAACTCCAACGACGCCCTGGTGGCGATGCTGCTCCTTGCCACGCTGTTGGTCCTTGCCCGTCCGGCAGCAAGGGGCGTGATGACAGCTCTGGCCACTCTCACCAAGTTCGCACCGCTGGTGTTGGCTCCAATGCTTGCGACGTATCGGTCCCGGCCCGCGGGTCCTGTCGCTGCAGGGGACCCACCGCCCCTTCCGGTCGCTAAAGCGTCCTCAGGGGCGGTCCCCCCTACAGCGCCACCCGCGGGAGTGACGTTCGTAATTGCCTTCGGACTAACAACCTTGGTTCTGCTGCTTTGGCCCGCGATCGATCCCGGTCTCTCCACGGTCTACGACCGCACGATCGACTATCAGGCCGGTCGAAATTCCCCCTTCAGCATCTGGGGTCAGGTAGCTGGACTCGAGCCGCTGCGGATAGCGATTCTCGCGGCCGTGGGAGCTCTCTCCGTGTTCCTGGCTTTCCGACCCAGGCGAAAGAGCCTCGTGCAGGTAGCTGCGCTCGGCGCGGCGCTGCTGATCGGCCTCCAGCTCACCATGCAGCACTGGTTCTACCTCTACGTCGTCTGGTTCTACCCCCTGCTGCTGGTGGCAATGGCGATCGGGACCCCCTTTGGCGGACACTCAAGCGCGGCTCCTGCCGCGCGTCCGACAAAGGGGGTCCCGATCGCCCCCGCTGCGACCCGGCAGGCGTAGCTCATAAGACATTCGGCTAAGCCGGACGCCTGCCGGCTGCTCCGACTCGGGACGCGGCCGATCCCAGTAGACCGGTGCAGGTTTCCAACCCAAACGTTCGGTGGCATCCAAGGCGGTCTCCTCGACTGTCTTCTTTGGTCGGGCTTCTCATCATCGCCGGGCTTCTGTTCCCCAGTGGCGCCAAGGCGACCTCGCTCGAGTTCCTCGCCGCCTGGGGCGGTCTCGGAACCGGTCCCGCCCAGTTCAACTCTCCCTCCGTGGTCGCCGTCGACGCAGGCGGCAACGCCTACGTCGCGGATGCCTTCAACCACCGAATCCAGACCTTCGATTCCTGCCACAGGTGGACGAGCACGCTCGGGGGCTTCGGGCCCGCCGCCGGCCAGCTCAACGCCCCCCTCGGCGTTGCCTTCGACTCGCAAGGGAACCTCTACGTCGCCGACGCGAACAACAACAGGATCGAGGTCTTCGGCCCCTCGGGCGCCTTCCTCCACGCCTGGGGCAGCTTCGGCTCCGGCAACGGCCAGTTCAGGCTGCCCGCCGCCGTCGCGATCGACTCGAACGACGAGGTCTTCGTCCTGGACGTGGACAACAACCGTGTCCAGGTCTTCGACACGACCGGGACCTTTCTCCGCGGGTGGGGGAAATTCGGCTCCGGCAACGGTCAGTTCAGCTCTCCTTTCGGCATCGCGACCGATCCACTGGGGCGCGTCTACGTAGCCGACACCGGCAATAACCGCGTCCAGGCCTTCGATTCGACGGGCAAATTCCTCCGCAAATGGGGCAGCTTCGG
>DASUIY010000159.1:0-5178 GCA_036279555.1 Solirubrobacterales bacterium
GGGGTCGTGGTTTTCGACGATGACGTCGCGCTGCGCTTCGGTCAGGTCTTCCAGATCGTCGACGTGGAAGGCATAGGGGTGGAGGGCGACCGCGTCGAAGTGGGGCTCGATCTTGCGAATCCGGTAGATCCGCTCGAGGAAGGCGTCGGCGTCCATACCGCGCCTGCCGCTCTCGTCGGGGTCGCCGAAAAGGCCGGAGAGGAGCACCTTCGCACCGGGGTCGACGGACCTGATCACGGGGGCCGAGAGCTTCAGCAGCTTTGCGTAGCGAGAGGGGGACACCGGGAAGGCGAAGTAGAAGAAGTTCGCCTCGTTCCAGACCTGCCAGGTGCGGATCGGCATCGGCCGCAAGGGCGACGGCGACTCGTACTCGATACCCCCCGCGCCAACCCCGCCACCGCCGGCGCCGGGCGCGTGTTCGGCCCAGAACACGCCGCCGGGCCCGTAGCGCTCCACCGCCGCCTTGACGAAGGCCCGCCAGGCGCTCCTTCCCCGGGCGCTGTCGACCGGCAGCATCGTCGGCTTCGCCGCCAGCCAGCGTGGCGTGCCGTAGAGGAACGGCAGGACCGTCAGCCCCCGCCGCGCGGCGGCTTCGACGACGGCGTCGACGGCACTCCAGTCATAGCTCCGCTTCGCCGCCGGCTGCACCGAGGACCAGACGACCGGCCAGCGCACGGAGGCGATCCCGCCGGCCTTCATGTAGGCGACGTCGGTCTCGCTCAGCGGGGTCTGCGGCCCGATGCCGAAGAAGGTCCGCGGCAGGGACCAGGCCGCGGAGGGCACGGCGAGGGCGGCGGCGAGGGCCAGCAACAGGATCGTGGTCTTTGCGGTTCTCAAGCTCGGTGAGCTGGGGGCGAGGGCGGTGGCCTGGATTCCTAACACGCAGGGGGGACGGCGGTAGCGCCCCGACGGCGATCGCTCAATACGTTCCGCCCAGCTTGCGGTGGTCCCAGGTGGCGGTGCGGACCGGCCTGAAATGGATCGCCACCCGCTTCGGCGCCTGCGCCTTGAGCGCCGCCTTGGCATCGCCCTCGACAGAGGAGATCCCCTCGGCGTATCGCAGCGTCAGCTCCTCGGCGAAGCCGACCACGGTCTCGAAATCGCGGTGGATCTCGGCCTCGGCCTCGATCATCGCCCCGCGCAGCTCCCCGTACTCGTGCCCCGTCTCGACCAGCACGGTGGCGCGGGGGTCGCGTTCGAGGTTCCGCACCTTCTGCGACTTGGCGTAGGTCCAGATCCAGACCTCGCCCCCACGGGGGACGAACCACATCGGCATCGAGTGCGGCCAGCCGCGCGGGCCGAGGCTGGAGACGATCGCGATCCGCTCTTCGCCCAACAGCCCCAGAAGCTCCTCGTCGGTCAGCTTGATCTGGTCGCGGCGGCTCACGCGGCGAAAGATTGACGGATCGGCGCCGAAACTGCCGCAAAGCCGCGCGCATTGGCGCACCACGCGTGAATCGACGGCATGTAGCGTCGCCTCCACGATGGCGATGCAAGCCCAGATTCCAGTTGCCGCCGCTCCCCGAGCTAACGTACGTACGTCTTATCCTTTGTTTGTACGTACGACTCCAGAGGAGCTGGCCATGGCCATCACCGCTTCGAAACTGCGCGCCAACATCTACCGGCTGCTGGACGAGGTCCTCGAGACCGGCCAGCCGCTGGAGATCGAGCGCAACGGCAAGACGCTGGTGATCGCCGCCAAGGAAGAGCTGTCGTTCTGGGACCGCCTGCCGCGGCGCGAGGGAGCCATCATCGGCGACCCCGACGAGCTGATCCACATCGACTGGTCTTCGGAGTGGAATCCTGATCCTAATTGACACCCATGTGGCCATCTGGCTGTACGCCGGCCTGCTCGAGCGACTCCCGGAATCCGCTCGAGCCCTGATCGCCGGCGAGGAGCTGCGGGTATCGCCGCTGGTCTCGCTGGAGCTGGCGTACATGCACGAGATCGGGCGGGCTCGCGACCCCGCCCCGATGATGCTCGCCGCCCTTCGCCAGAGCACCGGCCTGGAGGTGGCCGACGTCTCGCTCGCCGAGCTCACGGATACGGCGGTTGGGCTCACCTGGACCCGCGACCCCTTCGACAGGATGATCGCCGCCCAGGCCATCCTCGCCGATTCACCGCTGGTCACGGCCGACCGGACCATCCTCGAGCACCTGCCGCTGGCAACCTGGGACTGATCCCCGTGCCTCGCGTCGCATCCGCCGCCGACGCCGTACGATCGACGCCATGCAGATCGCGATCTTGATCTTCGAGAAGCTGACCGCGCTCGACGCGATCGGGCCCTACGAGGTGCTGCGCTCCGTTCCCGGCTGGGAGGTCAAGTTCGTCGGCCCCGAGAAGGGGCCGGTGCGCACCGACAGCGGCGCGCTCGGGCTCAGCGCCGACTTCGGGCTCGACGAAGTCGGCGAGGCCGACGTCGTCCTCGTCCCCGGCGGCGAGGGCAACAGGCCGCTGATGGAGGACGAGGCCGTGCTCTCCTGGCTGCGCCGGATCGACGGGGGGACGAAGTGGACCACCTCGGTCTGCACCGGCTCGCTGGTGCTCGGGGCCGCCGGGCTGCTCGAGGGCAGGAGGGCGACCAGCCACTGGGCCTTTCTCGAGCAGCTGGGCGCGCTCGGCGCCGACCCGGTGGGCGGGCGCTTCGTGCAGGACGGCAAGCTCGTAACCGCCGCGGGCGTCTCGGCCGGCATCGACATGGCGCTGCACCTGGTCGGCCAGGAGGTCGGCCCCGAGGTCGCCCAGGCCATCCAGCTCGGGATCGAGTACGACCCGCAGCCGCCGTTCGACGCCGGCTCCCCCGCAAAGGCTCCGGAGGCGATCGTCGAGCTGGTCACCGCGGTCACCGGCCCCGGCGACGATTGGGCGCCAACGACTAGCGCCTGAGCTCCACCGCGCGGGTGGCGCGAGCGCCGGGGATCGCGACCAGCATCTGGGTCTTGAGGAAGCCGCGCCGGAGCAGCAGCGGGCGCCCGCGCTCGTTGAGCGCGACGCGGAAGGTGTGCGACCTGCCGCCGGCGAGGCGGAAGGTGCGGTGGCTGACGCCGAAGCGGACGACCCTCGTCGGCGTGCCGGGGCGGGAGCGCAGCGGCAGCCTGGCATGGGTGCGGAGGATGATCCGGCCGGGGCAGCTCTGCCCTTCGGGCCAGCCGCAGCGGACCCAGACCCGCACCGTGCCGGCTTCCGGCCTCACGTTCTTCACCGTCAGCGGCGGCAGCACCGGGGCGGCGAGCGCACCGCCGACGGTCGCCCCTTCGACGTAGTTGTTGTCGACGTTGATCGTCGTCGCGCCCCAGGTCTCGTCGTGGCCGCCGCGGTACTGGTGGATGCGCTGGTGCGCGGTCCACGCGGTGGACGGGATGTAGGGGTCGAGGGCGTTGCGGTTGCCGTTCCAGTTGGCGAACCAGAGGTCGTCGGGAAGCGAGTATTCCTCCCCCACCTGGTCGGCGAGGTCGGCGATGCCGGAGGCGCTGGAGCTGTAGACGCCGGAGGTGTAGCCGAGTGCGTGGATCCGGTCGGTCCAGGCGCCGAGGAAGGTCAGCGTCGCCCTGGTCGCGCTCGAGGTGCGCGTGTAGGCCTCCATGTCGAAGTAGATCGGGCTGCCCGGGCCCATGCCGATCGCCTGGGCGTCGGCGACCGCGTCGCTGGCGGCGGCGATTCCCTGGGCCGAGGCCAGGCCGGGGGTCAGCTTCGCGCAGCTGGTGCAGGCGCTGGTCGGGGCCTGCAGGCCGACGTAGGTCGGGATCAGGTGCCAGCCCTCCGCGACCTGTTCGCTCACCCACCCCTCGGTCAGGTTGGGCTGCGAGCAGGCCCGGTTGAGGCCGCCGATGTAGACGCCGACAGCGCGGTAGGGGGAGTCCTCCCAGGCCGCCATCGCGCGCGAGGAGGGCGCAGCGCAGGCGTCGAAGCCGAGGCCGGTGTACTCCTCGCCGCTCGCGGCCGGGGCTTCCGCCGCGGGCGGGCCGACCGCGCTCGCCCCCGCGCTGGGGTCGAGGAGGACCGCCCGCCGGCGCCCGATCGCCTGCGAGGGACAGCTCTGGCTAGCCCCCGGATGCCCCAGGTACACCGCGCGGCGGTCCATCCGCACGCACATCCGCGGGTGCTCGGAGAGCTTGTAGACGGGCCAGCCGGCGGGGACGTCGACGGCCTGGCCGCCGAAATGGACCGTCTTGGCCGCGGCGGGCGCGGCCAGGAGCGCGAGCAGCACAACGGCCGCCAGGGCGGGACGAAGCAAGCGCATACCCGTCCAACCATTGCAGCCACGATTCGATTCGGCTTACAAGCCAACCCGAGTGCATGAAGAGTGCCGCTCAGGCCCAGCCCGGTAGGGGTGAAACGTCTTGTACTTTTTCGCGAGCACCGATCGTCCATTGCCAAAGACGCAGCTCGAAAAAGTTAAGTGGAACCCCTGCCGGGCTGGGCCTAAGAAGCACCCCCAGGCACGAGATCCAGCTCCCGCCAGGGGCCCTCGCCGGCCATCGGCTGCGTGCGGCCCTCCAGCCAGTCGGACTGGAGGTCGTCGTAGTGGGGGCTGGCCGGGTGGCCGGACTGGCCGGTGAACATCTGCCAGCGCGAGCGCTCGGGCGCGGTCGGTTCGGCGACCATGCGCCAGCTCGGTGCCCAGACGGCCTTGTAGGGGTCGTTGGGGTCGTAGGCGATCTGGCTCACCGTCTCCTGGGCACCGCCGGCCTTGAGGCTGCGGTTGAGCAGCTTGCGCAGCAGCGGGTTGGCCTCGCCCAGCGGATGGGGGAACTCCATCTCGTGCACGTGGCCCCAGCGCCAAGCCTCGGGGTCGGGGCCGAAGCGGTCGGTGAGGTCGTCGAGGGCGCCGCTGAGCGCCTCCAGCACGAGCCCTTCCCAGGGGCGGCCGATCAGCTCCTCGTCTTCCTCCCCCCAGAGCTTCATCAGGTGGGAGTGCCAGCGCCAGGGCGAGGTGACGTGGGGGGTGAAGCCGTTGTCGGCGCGGTCGAGCCAGCGCTCGGCGAGGTCGCGATCGCCGATCGCGGCCCGGGCGACCTCGCGCGCCAGGCGCAGCAGGAAGGCCTGGTAGATCGTGCCGGCGATCGTCTCCGGGTCGAGCCGCCCGTCCCAGCTGCGCAGCCGCTCGACCGCGCTCAGCTCGCGCTGGCCGGGCGGGGTCAGCCGGCCCAGCCGCCGCGCCGCCTCGATCCCCGGCA
>DASUIY010000160.1:0-3906 GCA_036279555.1 Solirubrobacterales bacterium
CTCGCCCGTGGGGCGTATGGGCGTGATCACGCCATTCGCCGGATTGATCTTGCCGGTGCGCGTCTCGAGATCCCCGTGTGCCGGTGGTGTGGGGGGGCTCGTCTCCTTCGGTGCGTTGCCGCTCCGGAAGCTTTCGTAGAAATCGTTCGGCACCCAGGCGCCCGTCACCTCGCAGACCCCCGCCGGCCGGCCGCCGATCGTCACCTGCGCGCGCAGGAATCCCCCGGCTATCGTGCGGCCGGGGCGCGTTTCCACTTTGCTGGCCGAGTCGTGGGCGATCAGCACGTCGCACGTGTCGCGGGCCCTGCGGGCGTGCTCGACCGGGTCGAGCTCGACTTTCATCTCGCGCAGCAGGAACTGGCGGTCGTCCCCGACGTGCAGGATCTCCGAGGCGACGACGAGCCCGGCCTGTCGTACCGTCTCCGCGATCAGGAGGATGTCGTGGTAGGGGGTCGCCGAGTTGCTGAAGCGCGCGTGCGCCAAGGGCAGGCGGCCGGCGACCGTGCACCAGTTGTCACCCGCCTCATGGGTCCAGTCGGTGACGAAGACCTGCTCGAAGGCGCTCTTGTGGACGAGTTGCGGGTCGAGGGGCCGGTCCGTCCGAAGCTCCGCCGCCGGCCGCGGCTCGCTGGTCGCCACCATCGCTAGGCGCCCTTGGACAGCGAGGCCGGTCGCGGGTCGGGAAGGGCGTCGAGCTCCTCGCCCGGACCCTCTCCGTCGCAGACCATCGCCCGGATCCGGTCGCGCCAGGCGTCGAACGGCGTTTCGTGGCCAGCCACCGCGATCCCCTCGCGTGCGATGTCGGTGCAGCGGGCGACCTCGGCGACCGGCATCTGGCAGAAGACGGAGCTGGAAATCTCGGTATGCGGCGTGACGTTTCCGCCCGCCACCCGCGCCTTTATCGCGAACGCGGCGCCCTGGGCGACGTCCCGGGGGAAGGCGTGGGCTTCTTCGCGCAGCGCGAGCAGGGCGTCCTCGCCTACGCCACCCGCATAGCTGGCTGCGCTCGACACCCCGCTCCAGACGTCCGGCCTCCGGTCGGCGGGAAAGCGGTCGACCGCCGCCCCGATTCGCTCGACGTCGGCTCCTCGCACGAACCAGAGACTTCGTCCGATCCCCTGGTCGTACACACGAGCGGCGGTGCCGTTCAGGTGACGCGGCTTGTGGCGATCCTCGATGAAGCGGTCCGGATGGAAGTAGCCGTCGTGGAAGCCGGCCCCGTCCAGCTCGAACCAGTCGAGCAGGGGGTCGACGAGGGGGTGCGGCCGCCGCGGGCGCCGCCGCATCTGCGCCCGGGCCCAGCCGAAGCCGATCGGCGCCATCCACGCGTAGGGGAACCCGGGCCCACTCAGGAACGAGCGCAAGCGCCCCGACCCGGGCAGCACCGCGTCGAGCACGGTGAGCCCCATCGCGGCGCCCTCGTGGGCAAAGCCCCGAAACTCGGCGTCGGTCGCGTCGAGTCGCCGGGCGAGCGCGCCATGATCGGCGATGCAGAGGGCGGCGTGGTATCCCTCGAGAAAGACGAGCGCGACCCGCTCGAGCTGCTCACGCGCCCGATCGTCGACGGCCGTGAAGCCGCGGCGCTCCATGCTCACTTCGTCCTGGCTCACGCCGAATACCCGCATCCGCATGCGCGCCCGGAGTGACATTTCACTCATATGGATATTCCGTCACAAGTTGCGGCGCGCGTGCAAGTTTCAGCCTCACCTCCGCAGGCGAATTACAGGTTTGTAGAAGCCTGGGTTAGATGTAATTTTTCGATGGGTGAAGCTCCGGCCCGCATCGTTCCTGATGCTTGGAATGCTCCGGCTCGGGGTCAAGTCGGGCTACGCGATCAAGAAGGCAACCGACATTTCCGCGCGCTTCTTCTGGCCGACTTCGTTCTCCCAGGTGTATCCCGAGCTCACCGAGCTCGAGCGGAACGGGCTCGTGACTCGCCGAGACGACTCGCGCGGCGACCGCCCCCGCTCGGCATACGACGTGACCGAGGAGGGAGAGACCGCCCTGATCGACTGGCTCCGCTCCCCGGTCACGACGCCGCTCAAATTTCGAGACGAGGGCGTGCTGCGGCTCTACTTCGCCGATGAGCTTTCGCGAGAGGAGCAGCGCAGGCTTGTGTGGCGCATGCGCGAGCGTGCCCGTGCCTCCGAATTCGAGTTGCGTGAGGAGATCCTTCCGCTCGCCGACCCTCTCACCGACAAAGGCATTGCCTTCCCCGGCATCGTCGCAAGGCTGGGTATCGACACGTTTGGCTACGTCGAGCAGTGGCTCGGCCGGCTGGAAGCCGAGCTCGAAGGGGCTCCGCCGCGGGATTGAGATCCGGGTCAGCTGAAGTACTGCCCGTGGAACCCGAAGGGGATGTGATGGGGGACGCCGGCCCGGCCCAGCTCCTCGAGACTGTCGGCGCGCAGAACCAGCAGGTATGAGCGAGCGTCGCGGCCGTCGAGGACGACGGAGAGCAGGACGCCGTCGTCCTCGGCCCGATCGGCCTCCGGGGAGGGGACGAAGACCGGCTCCCCCGGGTAGCAGCCCGGCTCGAACCAGGACAGGGCCTCGCCGCTCTCGACGTCTATCTTGACCAGCTGGTCGACGAAGTCCAGGGCGTCGCCGTCGGGATGGGCGCCGACCCCCCACACATAGCGGTAGGGGCGCCCGTTGCGCTGGGCGTAGTCGATCCGGGGCAGCTCCAGGTAGGTGTCGCTGAGGACTTCTTCGCCGACGTCGGAGCCCTCGAGAGGAACGCGGTAGCGCAGTAGGCGGGGGTGGGACGACGGGGGGGCGGAGCGGACCCGGTCCATGTAGAGGGAGTCGATGATCGAGGCGTCGTCGTAGGCGGCCATGTCGATGACCAGCTCCGAGTCACGCTCGAAGGCGTTGACGTGATGGAAGGAAAAGCAGGGCTTTGCGGTGTGCTCGCTGCGCAGCTTCCCTTCCTCACGGTCGAAGACGAGCACGCGCGTGCCCTGCTCCGGCTTCCACTCGTAGTTCTCGATGAAGGGCCTCGAGCCGGTCACGAGCCGCAGCGGGTTGACCACGAGCGGGAAGGCGACGAGGATCGCGTAGCGCTCGGTGAGGGCGAAGCTGTGCATGTAGGAGGGCTCCTTCACCCGCACCGAGGCGATGCGGCGCTGACTGGCGCGGTCGCGCTGGGCGAAGATCCGGTACTCGCTGCGGGGGCCGAAGTGGGTGACGTAGGCGACCAGCTCGCCCCGCTGCGGGTCGTGGTGGGGGTGGGCCGTGGCGTGCTGGCCCGGCGCCTTGAAGGCGACTCCGATCGCGTCCAGGGTCTCCGGGTCGAAGGCGATGGGAAGGGGCATCTCCGTCATCGCCACGTACTCGTCGCCGAGGCGGGTCAGGTTGACGTTGCAGTTGTCGGTCAGGGTGGGACGGAACAGCGTCGCGGCGCGCTTGAAGAGCGAGCGGCAGGGGTCGGTCGCGAACTCGTTGTAGGAGATCCGTCCCCGCTCGGCCTCACGGTAGGCGTCGCTGCGCAGAAAGCGGTTCGCGTAGGAGACCTTGCCGCCGCCGAAGGAGAACTTGTGCAGCATCGCGAGGCCGTCGAACCAGTGCCGCAACTGCCGCTCGCCCACCTCGAACTTGGCCGGGCCGTTGCGCACGAGGGTGCCGTTCAGCCACTCGGGAATCGACCCCTGGAGGGGGAGCGAGTCGAGCTCCAGCTCGGAGTCCAGCGTCGTGAAGCCCGCCGCGTAGACGGGGCGGGGCACGGTCTGTTGCTCGTACATCGTCGTTACCTCTCGATCATAGTCCAGTATAGACTGTCAAAGTCATACCATCTATGATGAACCGATGTCAAGCGAGATCCGCCTCACTCCCACCTCCTTCGTCGTCCTCGGCCTGGTCGAGGCCGCCGGGGAGGCGACCCCCTACGACCTGAAGAACATGGTC